>JABABC010000240.1 GCA_014238445.1 Coxiellaceae bacterium | reverse complement strand
TTATTTGCTTGCTCAAGCTGATATCCGTATCCGGGTGATTCAGTAAATCCTTCACGCAATCTATCCTGCTGTGCTTTAAATGCATCATATGGATTGACCTGATCAGCCTGACTAGTGATCATCTCTCCTGTTTCAGGGTCTTCCACTTGAGTGACTGGGGATATTCCATAAATACTTCCTAACTGACCTAGGGCCCCTTCCCCCATTTCTCGCCATGGTGCGGTTGCTTCCTGACCCTCTCTAAACATTTGAAGCTCAGCATCAATACCAGCTTGAGCTGATTTTGATTGCGACTTGGCAGCATCCTTTGCGGCTTTTGAAGATAGGTATGCACCGCCAACAGAAGCAACTGTTCCAACCACTGCACTTGCAATAAAACTCATAAATCACCCCCTTCTAACTCTTCATAGCTGTCAACAACCAAATCTTTTTCTAGTTGCGCAATATCGTCAGTGTTTGCTGTGTGAAAAGTTGTCCATATTGCATCGCTTAAAACATTCATACAGCGCTTAACTCCGGCTTCGGAAACAAATGTAAAAGGGGCCTCATATACAGCGCTGCCAAATTCAGTTACCACCTCTATACAGCCCTTTGATATTACGTTAATGTGTGAATGGCGGTGTATTTTGCCAACCAATGTAACACCTTTTTTAACAATCATTTCACGTGCGTACATTCCAGGCGCGTGATAGTGATTTATTTCGGGTTCTGTTTTTAATTCAACCATTTCATTCATGCAGCTCTGAAGATTAAATACGTTCTCCCTAAAAACCTCTTTTGATTCATGGCTTTTTATGAGCTTGTTTTTCTCAAGACCATCAAATGTAACTCTTAGCGTCATGCTCATACTGGTAACCACCCTGTATTCAATCCTAATGCAGCGTTAAAATAGAGGGTTTCTGAGCCTGTCGTTTTATCAATATACATTCTTGATCTGTTTGCAGTAACAACACCCTCCGGAGACCCATCACCAACCTGCGTTTCATAATCCGAGGCTTTGACACCTGCATCTTTTATGTTCCCGTCACTATCCTGATTGATCAAATTGTTTTCAGTCGGGCTTAATATCTTGTCGGCTTTTTTCTCTATATTTTGCGCGTTCTCTTCTATAGCTTGAGAATTTGATGATATGTTTTCAGCATTAAGGCCTATTTGCTCGGTATTTGCATCAATACTTTCTCTGTTTGCGTCAATGCTCTCTTTGTTGATTTCAATGTTTTCTTCATTCTTATTAACACGAATAATTATTTCATTGGCTTCTGATTCAAAAATCCTTTTTACAGCCTGCACAACCCACATGGGCCAACCAAGCTGCAGCAACTGCTTTTCATCAAAAAAGGTGCCATCAGACATAACCAACCTCACCTTCAACAACACAATCAATCAAAGTGCGCCTCACATTGTCAGTGATCATTAGCTCATAAACGCGGTCTTTTGCTTGTCCAAGCTCGTAAAATGTAACCTTTCTTTTATAATGCCCTTGCTCGCCTAAGCCGTCATCTATCCAGTTTCCCCACGTATATCCGCTATCATCTGACCATCGCATCGATATTTTAGCTTCTCCAGGTGATTCAGATAGACCGACATCCATGACCAACTCTATTCGATCTGTTATAAATACATTCTGATTGGCGTGAATAGTGGGTGTTACCCTTCTAGCCTGCATATAAGCGCCGTATTCTTGAAATATATCAAGGTCCAGCTCACCTATAAAGCCTCTATGCCTATCACCTACTAGGTTTAACTCCCATGCCCTGACGTTTAAGCGTGAACGCCACACGTCACCCGTGTAACCGCTTGAACGTTGGTGCCACATCCTTGTGTTAGCGTCATAAATCCATGTTTCGTTTCCAGATGGAAAAGAGAAGGCGATAAACTTATGCCCGTTTTCCGTCCATGCTGAAGCTTCACAATCGCTTGTTTTTTCGTATTGCCTGATAGAATTTTCAATACCATAATGTGAAATTCTTGTGGGTGTATAGCCATTACTAACATATATTCTGCCATCTGTAGAACACCAGAATACATTCGAATCCTTCATAACTTTGGCATCTTTTCCAGCCAACCCAAACCCGTTAGAGCTACCGCCGTCAACTACCGAGAAAGGAAAATCTGTTGCCCCTGAGTTGTACAGAATAGTGATTGAATCAGCGCCAAAAACCCACACACGCCGCTCAACTTGAGCAATACCCACACATAAATCAGTATTGGCACCGGCTATAATGAAATCTAAAGGATTAATCACCCTTGCATTTTTTGGCGTTTCCGTGCAATAGATCCTATCTGTACCAGTCCTTGTTAATAATATATAGCCATCTTGAAAGGTTAAATCTGACACGGCTCCGGCAGATGGCTCCCTGCTTAATCCTGTCTTATCGTATACCCAGTATGAACCTCCTGTTGCTATACATATCTGATTACCGAACTCTTCACGCGCATCACCCCTGTCAGTCATTGAGACAAGGCCTTCACCGTCAATTCTTCCTATTTTATAAAAGCTTTTATCAAT
>JABABC010000162.1 GCA_014238445.1 Coxiellaceae bacterium | reverse complement strand
GTAAATGTCACTGCTAAAATACCAAACGGTGAAATATGGTGCTCTGCCATTAACCAGGCCATACGGTGCACCAAGACGCGAGTTTTACCGCTACCGGCGCCAGCTAAGATTAAACGATGTGCATTGGGTGCAGACACAGCTGCAGATTGTGCCTCGTTCAATGAATGCAAAATAGGGTGATTGTGATCGATCGTATGTGACATGGCCGGCATTGTAACAGAGTCCCGCTCCCATTGGCCAGAGTGATTTCATCATTCCATACCACCGATGACTATCTGTTAATATCGATCAAATATGAACGAAAGCATGCGAACATATGTGCTATACAACAACTGAATATGAATAAAAATCACCCAGCAAGGTCTTAGCGAGGCCCAAAGATAACAACTTTGTTCTGGTCGTGTATAATTGCCAATTAAAGAACGATACGAGTCATGGAGCCTCCCTTATGTCGCAGCGTGTTTTAACAGGAATTACCCCCTCAGGGATACCCCATATTGGCAACTACATTGGCTGTATTCGTCCAGCCTTAGCCTTACAAAACGATGGCCGAGAACACCTTTATTTCATTGCAGACTCACATTCACTCATCAAACAGTGGGATGCTAAAGCCCGTCAAAGTGACATCCTCAATGTCGCTGCAACCTGGCTCGCATTAGGGCTAGATCCTCAAAAAACGGTTTTCTATCGCCAATCCGATATTCCTGAAATTTTGGAATTAAATTGGATATTAACCTCGATTGCTGGCAAAGGTTTGCTCAATCGCGCACATGCCTATAAAGATAAGGTCACAGAAAATCTAGATAAGGAACAAGATGCTGATAAAGCCATTACCATGGGGCTCTTTTGCTATCCCATTTTAATGGCAGCGGACATCCTAGCCTTCAATGCTGAAAAAATTCCTGTGGGTAAAGATCAACTGCAACACATCGAAATAGCACGTGACATTGCCACCCGTTTTAATCATGTGTATCACCAAACCATATTTGCGTTACCAGAGGCGATCGTCGATGAAAAAGCGCCCATCATTCCTGGGCGTGATGGACGAAAAATGAGCAAAAGTTACGACAATACCATTCCTATTTTTCTTGATTCAAAACCACTACGCAAGCAGGTCATGAAAATTGTCACCAACTCGCTCATGCCTGGGGAACCGAAATCGACGGAAGGATGCACCTTATTCTCGATTTATAGCGCCATTGCCAATGAAGAAGAAACGGAGTCTTTGCGTCAAGCCTATGCTAGCGGCATCGGCTGGGGAGATGCCAAGCAAGTGGTGTTTGAATACTTAGATCAACTGTTAGAAGCACCACGTGCACGCTATCAAGAGTACCTTGCTCATCCTCAAACCGTGTATGCACACTTAGAGGCGGGTGCTCAAAAAGCTAGAGTCATCGCCACTCCTATACTGGCAGACGTGAAGGCTGTCATTGGTTTATAAGCATTACAATCACCTTCCTCTGTGAAATAAGGCTTATGATTCATGATCAAAGGGGGCTGTAAAAATCCAAACTGGCTGTATCGTTATATTTTCAGTGGATGTCCCTGGGCCTTTATGAATAAAGTTTACAACAATGCGTTGAGGAAAGTTAAACGCTTCCTCATCGAGAGTCAATTTCCAGGTCACTTGGCCACCTTGCCCTAAGGTGGGTTGGCCTGAGGCTTTCTCAAAAGCATACGATACCTCATCAATCAAATAACTCTGAATGTCATTCACATACCATTGATACCCCGTTGATGGATTAGCATCCAGTGTTATCGTCACTACCGGATCATTAGGGGAGGCGTAAAACACACGAGGAGTATTCTGTTTCATCCGCTGCTGCGTGATGTGTGTATGAACAGGGGCTGCCACTAAAGCATCATTCAACATGAGCGAACACACCATCATCACTATCATTAACATCCGTTGTTTCATACCTCCTCCTGGCACGTTAGCCTTCTGGTTTTAAGGTCGCTGGACAATTTTTCACACAGACATCCACCTGCTCAATACGTCCACCACAATGTATAAAACATTGGTTATACACTCGATTACATGGCACTGCCAACTGACAAGCAGAATCATCATAAAAATCATCGGCTGTTTTCTCTGGTCGATCAGGCTCATCATACTGCGACTGGTAAGTTTTAAAATCGACTAATGCGCGGTGATGTGCGGCTTCTTGACACCCAGCTATCGTTTGTGAGGAACGCTGTTCGCAATACACCTTGTCTTGTGAACAGCGCGTCATACACGCTTTACCTGATAAAGAAATAGGCTCAATAAACGAGGCCTGTTTTTGATACTGCGGCTGACAACCCACTAGTAACAGTATAGATACACCCGCTATTAGGCATCTAATACCCCATGTCACTGGATGCAATTCCTTCATACCCTATACTCACTTAATAACGATAATACTCAGGTTTATAAGGCCCTTCTGTCTTCAACCCTAAATAGTCAGCTTGTGTCGCTGTCAAAGTAGTCAGTTGAACACCTACTTTTTGTAAATGCAGTCGTGCTACTTTCTCATCTAAATGCTTAGGTAACACATACACCTGATTCTCATATTGAGCACTGTTATTCCATAATTCCATTTGAGCTAACGTTTGGTTTGTAAAGGAATTAGACATCACAAAACTCGGATGTCCAGTTGCACAGCCTAGATTCACTAAACGACCACGCGCTAATAAAATTAACTTTTTACCATCTGGAAAAATAACCTGATCAACTTGGGGCTTAACGTTCTCCCACGGGTATTGCTCCAATGATGCGACATCAATTTCCAAATCAAAGTGTCCGATATTACAGACTATCGTTTGGTCCTTCATCGCTTCCAAGTGTGCATGCGTGACCACATCACGACACCCCGTCGTTGTGACAACGATATCCGCATCACCAGCCGCTTGATCAAGATTGACTACACGATACCCCTCCATAGCGGCCTGTAAGGCACAAATAGGATCAATTTCCGTCACCCAAACTGTAGCACCTAAACCACGCAATGCTTGCGCACAACCTTTACCCACATCGCCGTACCCACACACGATAGAGACTTTACCTGCAATCATCACATCTGTTGCACGCTTTAATGCATCCACTAAGGACTCACGACAACCATACAAATTATCAAATTTCGATTTGGTCACTGAGTCATTCACATTAATGGCAGGCATTTTGAGTGAGCCTTCGGTCGCCATCTCATATAGGCGATGCACGCCCGTCGTTGTTTCTTCTGATAACCCTCGAATATTCTCTAAAAGTTCTGGGTGCTTCTCATGCACAATAGCCGTTAAGTCACCACCATCATCTAATAGTAAATTCGGCGTCCAGTCATTGGGCCCAAATAACGTTTTTTCAATGCAGGCATTGTATTCCTCTTCAGTTTCACCTTTCCAAGCAAACACCGGAATGCCCGCTTGTGCCATCGCTGCTGCCGCATGATCTTGTGTGGAATAAATATTACAAGATGACCAGCGAACTTCTGCCCCTAAAGCAACTAAAGTTTCAATCAACACGGCTGTTTGAATCGTCATATGCAAGCAGCCCACGATCCGTGCGCCTTTTAATGGCTGTGATTTTCCAAACTCATTACGTAAAGCCATCAGCCCTGGCATTTCTTTTTCAGCCATCGCAATTTCTTTGCGACCCCATGCAGCTAATGTAATATCAGCAATTTGAAAATCCGTTGTAGTTGTCTCCATCGTTACAGTCATAGTGATATTCTCCTTGTTATTATTCAGTGACTAATGCTTGAGGGTGTACATTATGTTTAATTTCAGCGGCTAGCTCGGTACTCTCCCACGTTAATTCTGATTGCGTACGTCCAAAGTGACCATACGCAGCTGTTTGCTGATAGATAGGCCGTAATAAGTCCAATTGCTGAATCACCCCGGCTACACTTAAATCAAAATATTCAGGAATCAATGCTGCAATTTTTTCATCTGGGATAGCACCAGTGCCAAAGGTTTCAACACTAATCGAGACAGGATCAGCGACACCAATGGCATAGGCCACTTGAATTTCGCATCGCGCTGCTAGACCCGCTGCAACAAGATTCTTGGCCACATGACGAGCAGCATAAGCTGCTGATCGATCCACTTTCGATGGATCTTTTCCAGAGAAACAGCCTCCACCATGACGCGCCATACCACCATAAGTGTCTACAATGATCTTTCGCCCCGTCAAACCACAGTCACCGACAGGGCCACCAATGACAAATCGGCCCGTGGGGTTAATTAAATACCGTGTGGTTGGTAATAACCATTCTGCTGGAATCGTTGGCTTAACAATTTCTTCCATCACGGCTTCTTGTAAATCCTTCTGAGAGATATCTGGATCATGCTGAGTGGATAGCACCACACAATCCACACCCACAGGCTTATGATCTCGGTATTGAAAGGTTAATTGGCTTTTCGCATCAGGACGTAACCACGGTAACGTGCCATTTTTTCTCACGGCAGCCTGTCTTGCCACTAAACGGTGTGCGTAGGTAATGGGTGCTGGCATAAAGACATCCGTTTCATTCGAGGCATAACCAAACATCAAACCTTGATCACCCGCTCCTAAATCTTTATCAACCCCTGCATCAACACCAACGGCAATATCCACGGATTGCTTACCCACAGCATTAATCACAGCACAGGTATCGGCATGAAACCCGAGGTCAGCATTATCATAGCCAATACCACGAATCGTCTCACGCGCGATATGCTCCATATCCACCCAAACGTTGGTTGAAATTTCGCCCGCAATAATCACCATCCCATTTTTAACTAACGTTTCGCAGGCGACACGGCAATGAGGATCTTTGGTCATCAAGGCGTCTAAGATGGCATCAGAAACTTGATCAGCAATCTTATCAGGATGCCCTTCACTCACAGATTCTGATGTAAATAATGACGTTGTATTGTTCATCCCCCCCCCAGTTAAATCCAAACGAGCCCACAGTATAAATTATTTATTTCTTAAATAACATGGGTTTATTGAATACCTGAGAGTAAGGTCAAAATACAATCAGCTCTTACTCTGATAGACTGCGCAACTGCTCGAAGACTCCCATAAGCGTACTTCAACCACGTCGTGCCCCATAGCGGCAGTTTGTTCAAAAATCACACGGGCAATGTTCTCTGCGGTTGGGTTATCCGCCATTAAAAACAGCGGCTCACCACAGGCTTGTAGTTGTTCAACCATGGGGTCTTCTTTGCATAACAACATTTTATGATCTAGGTATTGATCAATCCAGGTCGAAACATCGGCCTTGATATCCGAAAAATCAACCACCATACCTCGTTCATCCAGCGATTCACTTTGAATGACTATTTCTGCAACAGCATCGTGACCATGTAAATGTTGACACTTTCCTGAATAACGAATGAGTCGGTGCCCATAACAAAAAGTAATTTGCTTAAGTACTTGATACACTATGACAATGCCCTCTCTAAATCCTGTATGAGATCAGCCTCGGATTCAATACCGATAGATAACCGTAATAAGCTGTCTGTTATACCATATTTTTCACGTTGTTCGACGGGTATCGCTGCATGCGTCATCATAGCTGGGTGTGACACAAGACTCTGAATACCCCCCAAACTTTCCGCTAATGTAAAGATGCTCAGCTGCTTTAAACATTTTTCAACAGCCTCATGATTTAATAACTCGAAAGAGACCATCCCACCGTAAGCTGCCATTTGACGCTGCGCGAGCGCGTGTTGTGGGTGTGACTCAAGGCCTGGGTAATACGTTTTTTGCACCTTCGGCTGTTGCGATAAATACTGTGCGACAATTAAAGCATTAGCACATTGCTGCTTCATGCGTAAAGCTAAGGTTTTCATACCCCTTAACACCAAAAAACTATCAAATGGTGAGGCTATTGCACCAGAGGCATTATGTAAAAAGGCGACTCGTTCTTGAATAACCTTATTATCCCCTACAACTGCTACACCACTCACAACATCACAATGACCATTCAAATATTTCGTCGCTGAATGTATAACAATGTCTGCACCTAAGTCTAAGGGGCGTTGTAAGTAAGGCGTTGCAAACGTATTATCCACAACCACCAATAATCGATGAGCCCTGGCAAGGTCAATGATAGCTGGGAGATCTACAATGCTTAAAAGCGGGTTGCTAGGTGTTTCAATCCAGAGCATTTTAGTCTTCGGCGTAATAGCACGTTCCACTTGTTTAATTTGAGTAAAGTCAACACATGTAGTTGTCAAATTAGAGGTTTGCTTTTTAACCTGGAACAACAAACGATGTGTTCCACCATACATGTCTTCATTAGCAATCACGTGAGAACCATGCTCTAACACATCTAATACAGTATGAATGGCCGCCATGCCCGACGAAAACGCAAATCCTTGTTGCCCCCCCTCTAAGTCCGCCACTGCTTTTTCATAGGCAGCACGTGTTGGGTTACCTGAGCGCGCATAATCATACCCAAAATGTTCGCCAGGAGCTTGCTGCTCAAATGTGGATGTAGCAAAAATGGGAACCGCTAAAGCGCCGGTTTTAACTTCTTGATAAGTTGCACAGTGTGCTGTTTGAGTTGATATATGCCAATCCTGACTCTTTTTCAAAACTTCCACCTTCTCTCTGAAACTGACTCAAATTCACTTATAACAATATCCCTGACAACACAGCATACAGCCAAATACACAGATACAACACTAGAAATAATCCTGGAACAATCAACTGTTTTTTTGAAAAAACAGTCTCCGCTGTTTCACCACGTGAATGACATCTAAAATATCGTATTAAACTATACAAGAAAACCAACACCAACCAAAGTCGACTGACACCAACCATCTTATCCAAACGCGTCAAATAACTAACATGAGGAATTTCAGGCAGGACTCTCAAAGAGAACAGTGAAATTAACACTAAACACGTTAACAAAATCGGTATTTTGAAACGCAACTCGGCGTTAGGGTAACAAACAACAGCACATGTAATGAACATGAAAATGAACAAAGGCACATACATTTTCGTAATGTAGAATAATTCACTGCGCTTTAATGTCAGAGATATGCTTAATTCACTCAACTGTTCCTGATGAAAGTAATCAGGGACGTCTTGCGTTGAATAAGTGAGCCCTTTAAATCGCCATGATAGTAATTGTGCTGCATGTGAAATATCAACCGAATTCCCCAATGCCTGAATCACCACAGCCGGATCAGATGCTCTAACTGAAATGGGAAAAGTTTGTGTGTCAAACGGGTAATTTTTAAAATGGTATCTGGCTTGTAATGTCACATAACCATATTGATCAACACGAATCATACCCTTCCGATCTGTGGTAACCAGTCGACTGATCACAACCGGCTTCTCAGCCGTATTTCCGAACCTAATCCCTGGTGTCCAAGTGGATTTCAAAAACTGTATGGCAGCCTCATTGTTATATCGCACTATCGTTAACGGCGCTTTTTGCTCACCTTGCCAGGTATAACTTAATGTATAATACAACGTAAAAGTATCAGCTTTGGCATCCATTTGAGAAAGGTCATCGATTGTGAAAAAAACCTGCACAGGTACGGGTGTCTTTGACCTATCATCATGGGTTGATGCCTGAGCGACACCAAAACTACCCCATACGGCCAAACAGAATATCAGGCATGCACACTGAAACCATCGTTGAAGGCATCGATTTCGCTGAGTCATCATTCCATTGGCCCTCATCTCTAAAATTCACATCATACTAATACGTGCATCGAGTGAATTCAATCATCTACTTTGCTAGCATAGCTTACTTACCAATACAAAACGTTGAAAATATTTCCCCTAAAAGATCATCACTGGTTACTTGCCCCGTTATCTCCCCCAAGGCATGTTGAGCCATTTTAAGTTCTTCTGCGACTAATTCATAAGCTTGTGCTTGTTGGAATATCAATAGGCTGTGCTGAATATGTTGCAAGGCTTGCTGCAATGCCTGAATATGGCGAGCGCGCGCACTAAATACACCCGTACTACTACACTGTAACCCAGCCACTTCCAAGAGGTACTCCGTAAAACTCGAAATTCCTTGGTCGTGTTTTGCAGATACCATAAATCTTGGGAGGTCTTGTAGCGCATTCGGTAAAAGAAGTGTATTCCCTAAGTCAATTTTGTTAAGGACAATAACCATCGGAATCTGAGACGTGATGGTTTTTTGAATGGTGATATACTGCTGTTTCAATGCATCCATCGACAATGTACTATCACTACTGTCTAGTACCCAGACTATCACGTCTGCTCCCTTAGCCTCTTCCCATGCCCGTCGAACACCCTCCTGTTCAATAATATTCTGGGTTTCCCGAAGGCCTGCGGTATCAACAATATGAAGTGGCATACCTTGAATGTTTATAGATTCTTGCAAAACATCACGCGTTGTCCCCGCGATGTCTGTCACAATAGCGGCTTCTTTTTTTGCCAAGCAGTTTAATAAGCTGGATTTTCCAGCATTCGGTTGACCTAAAATAACTATCGACAACCCTACTTGTAAGCGCGAGCCTTGTTGGGCTAATCCTATCGTTGTTGCAGTGGCCTCTTCTAATTGTGATACATACATTTCTACTTGTTGGGCATCGATTAAAGGGATCTCTTCGTCAGAAAAGTCGAGTGCGGACTCTAAGATCACACGAACATGAGTCACTTGATCAGTTAATGCAGTTATCGCATTAGAAAACTCACCTTGTAATGACCGTAGGGCGCCCTGCACTGCTTGACTCGAACTAGCATCAATCAAATCAGCGACAGCCTCTGCTTGAATAAGATCTATTTTTCCATTCAAAAACGCGCGTTCTGAAAACTCGCCTGGACGAGCCATTGTCGCTCCGGCCTCACACACAGCATCTAATACGTGATGTAACACCGCTATTCCACCATGGCCTTGTAACTCGACGACATCTTCCCCGGTAAACGAATGAGGCGCCTTGAAATAAAGTGCTATCCCTTCATCGAGCGGAAAACCCTCCGGGTGATTGAACGTGCAAAAAGTTGCTTGGCGTGGGGTTAATATTTTCCGAATAATAGCTTGGCCAACCTTAGCAGCAAGAGGACCTGAGATCCGAACAATCCCAATGCCGCCCCGTCCTGGTGGAGTCGCTATAGCTGCAATGGTTGTGCCCATGCTATGTCTCACTACAAAAGATGACTGGGTGTCTTAAGAAGATCTACTTTTTTCGTTTTTTTTTATCATCAAAGGTTTTCATGACATACCACTGTTGGCCAATACTCAGTACATTATTAGTCAACCAGTACAACACCAACCCTGCTGGAAACGATAAAAAAACAACCGTAAATACTACAGGCATTAACATCATCATTTTAGCTTGAGTGGGATCTGGTGGTGCTGGGCTTAGTCTTTGTTGCAAAAACATCGATAAACCCATTAACAGTGGTAACACATAGTATGGGTCTTTAATCGATAGATCATGTATCCAAAAAATAAAAGGTGCCTGGCGTAGTTCCACACTTTCAATCAATACGTAATACAAAGCAAAAAATACAGGGATCTGGATAATCATCGGCAAGCACCCCCCCATCGGGTTCACTTTTTCTTTACGATAAAATTCCATCGTAGCCTTACTTAATCCTGCTTTATCACTTCCAAACCGTTCTTTTAAGGCTAGGAGACGAGGCTGAACCTTACGCATCTTCGCCATGGACTTATAACTTTGCGCAGAGGGCCAATAGAATAATAATTTAATCAATAAAGTCACTAAAACAATAGACCATCCCCAATTACCAACGACATCATGAATGTAATTCATCACTGAAAAAATCACACTGGATACAGGAGATAGCCAACCATAATCAATGGTTAACTTTAAAGCTGGTGCCACTGGTGATAAATCTTTTGCAATTTCTGGTCCGATATACAGTTGACTCACTTGCTCCTGACTCTTACCAGCAGCCACTGTCCAAGGTTGGCTCACATAACCAATTGTGTACAAGTTGGCGCCGCCATCACGAGGCTTAGCAACATGGCTATAATAATCATACGTTGGCGCAGTCGGTGGCACCCATGCAGAGACAAAATAAGGTTGCTGCATGGCCACCCATCCGCCAGCAATGGGTTTTCGAATAGGTGTTTTATCCATGGAAGCAAAACTAACTTTTTCATAGGGTGTTTTTTGACTTGAAATGGCCGCACCATCATAGGAACGAATATGGTGGGTTGAGCTCGGAACATTTTGGCGCGTAATTTGCTGAAACCACTGCCCAGTCCAGTCTTTATGACCATGGTTATTAACGGTAGTTTTCAAAGAGGCTTGATATTTCCCCTGAAAAAATTGGTAGGTTTTGGTAATCGTTAAATCACCCGATTGTGCTGTTAGTTGAACGGATAAGGTATGCTGTCCTGGCTCTAGTGTATAATGCATTTGGTCTGCATGAAATTGAATGGGTGTTTTTAAGGTTGTTGAGGCAATCACACCACTTTGTAGCTCGTATTGTGCTCCAGGTTTATTGCCAAGTATTTGTACAGGCTGATTAGGTTGGTCTAATGAAACTGCATACTGAGGTAATTGTGCCTGTACTAAATCCCCTGTCTTTAAGTTAATCCCTATGTGCATCACGTCTGTTTGCACGGTAATGAGAGAACTATTTTGGGTGGATGTATGTACCATCGCTGCTGGGTGAGAATCGTGAGAGCTTGAAGGTGAGGCTGCTGTAGGCATATACCGCCCCTCAGCTGTAGCTGAGGCCGGGGAGACCAATTCAGTCTGGGGTGTGACCTGATGCACCTGAGTAGGGTTCTCTTGCTTCCACTGTGACCACAGCATGGTAGCAACCGCTGCGAGTGCGATGTATAAGAGTATTCGTTTAATGTCCATCTTATCCCCATTATGTAAAATTTTATTTTAAGTTCAGCTAATTTGCGTCAAATTTTATTGGATAGTTTGCTGGATGATCGTGCATCGATCGGGTCATATCCCCATTGACACCCAGGTCGACATCGTATAATCCGAGACAAACCCTGCTTCACCCCTTGAAGGGCACCATACTGTAATATGGCTTCCTTGGTGTATTCTGAGCATGTTGGTGTAAATCGACAACACCCCCCCAACCAAGGGCTAATACACCACTGATACAGGGTGATACAGCCTAAGAGGCTATGGCGTAAGGCTGTTGAAAATATTGCCATTGTTTTTCTATGCATTGAACAATTTCTTGTGAGGTTAATTGTTGCATCCGATGAAGGCCGACTAATACAAAATCACTATTAGGTAAGTTGATGCGATGATGTCTAAAAGATTCACGAATGATGCGACGTACTCGATTACGATCACAGGCTAATCGCACTTGTTTTTTAGATAAAATAATACCAATCCTTGGGTAATTAAGTTGATTTTGCTGAGAATAAAGCACAAAACAGCCACCAAAT
The DNA here is from genome assembly GCA_014238445.1 of Coxiellaceae bacterium. Classification (GTDB taxonomy): domain Bacteria; phylum Pseudomonadota; class Gammaproteobacteria; order Coxiellales; family Coxiellaceae; genus UBA9148. The sequence continues at coordinate 8,519 of JABABC010000162.1, read as the reverse complement.
CGTTTCTTTTTTGCTTGAAATACTGCTTGAAAGGAGGGTCGGTTTAATAATCGACTAGTCCTTTTAAAACAATATTTATCAGGCACTTAGTTTCTTCCTTCCTTTGGCACGACGACGTCGAATGACAGCACGGCCACCGACAGTAGCCATTCTTGCACGAAAACCATGCGTGCGTTTTCTTTTAAGATTACTGGGTTGAAATGTTCTTTTCATTAGGGATTCTCGATAGCTAGCTAGTCACGGAAAAACGCAATCATAGAGCAGAGGCACAATAGTGTCAACCACCACTCTTCAAATTGAAATAAAGATGAACTGCGGACTCATGAAGTATCATTTTCATGACAATATACAGCGCATCACTTTGGACCCTCCTCATGGATTAATGTCGTTTTGAATGAAGCTCTAAATGGGTGCTTTGTATTGACAGGGAATTAGTACTGATGATGAAAGATAGGAAAACATATACTGCATCCATTCACCTAAATTGAACCCTTATCATTCACACCATTGTTTTGAAACTGTGTATTTTATGCTCTTTCAAATAGACTTTATTATATTACTATTAATATAAGTTAATTAATAAATAGTAGTAGTAATAGGTGACCGTATTTTCATTGGATAACTCTGTTATTATAAATAAAATCAGAAACTTATATTGTATATATCCTTGTGTAAAACTGGGGGTGTAGCCTTGAGTAATATGTGGATGAATGTGGATAAGTGGGGTAGCGAATAAGTGGTAGTGTATAACTCGCTTTTAATCACTAGGTTATACCTGGTAACTGACAGGTATTTTACAGTTTATCCAAGGAGGTATTGGTTTATTTATGATCTATTTTGGGGTGTTTATTGCAGCGATTTGGTTTTATCAATTCAATGTTTTGATGATTATTTCGGTGAGAGAGTGGGATGGTTGATTGTCTCAGTATTATTTAATAAGAACCATAAAGCGGGTAGTAATGCACAGATTACCCCTAATCCAAAGGATATCCATAATTGTGTATCAATAGTGAGTATTGCATGGGGTTGAAGTCTGAACTGTTGTTTTAATTTGTTAGGTTCTAGAAAGCCCCTTGTTTGAACCATATTGGGTAAGGTGCTAGGTACTAAAGTGGATGAGCCCCCTATCATACAACGGCAGTAGTGGGGCTCATAGACTCTGGCTACTGGTTGCATTCCCCCTGATAGACTGCTCAAGTTATCCGGTATCCCTTTTAGGGTTGTGCTTTTTTTATAACCCCCCGTTGTTTCATGTTGCTCTAAAGAATTGAATATGCCACCACGAGGAGATCTTGTTAGATGATCCAATGAAGAGGCTGGTCGGCCCCTCGTGAACTGGGTGGGAGAGTGGGTTGGGAGTCTTATTGAGAGTTGAGAAAGCCCACGTTTGATTTTAGAGCCTCCTAATGTCAGCTCAATATATTCTAGCGTAGTGAGTTTTTTCTCTGTGGGGGTTGCCATCATCGTGTGATTGCCAATTTTTGTTGCGAGAGCCTTGAGAATGATGTGACTTTCACTGTCATCCACTGGTAATTGTATTGCTCGATAGATGATCCCTTGTATGATTGGGTAATTGGAGTGTGAGCAAAAATGACACAATTCATTCATGAGCTGTGTGGAAACTTGTATGCGCGGCTCTCCTTCGCTAGGATTTAACTCTAATGTTAACCAATTAGAGATTAAATCATTAATACCACCCCTTTCCCCTAGCTTGTTTACGGCCTTTATTGCTCTTTCTACAAAATTTTTAATTTCCTTGTTGATAGTCTCTTTTATTTCTCCTAGTAGAAGTAGTCGATAATTCTTTAAAAAGACATTCGCTTCTAATTTTAGGATAAACTCCTTAGCAAATAGTTTTTGTTCTTTTGATTTGAGAGTGCTCCACGCTTCTTTGAGTGATTCGTGTAGTGTTGCATCGCATAAGGGACCACTTTCTAATAGCGTTCGCATGCTTGCTCGATAGTGTGATAAATGTGGTGTATCACTGGGACTATAGGGACTATAGTCGGTAATCGATAATAGTATTTTTTTAATTTTATCTGGTTCATTTCGATCTTTGAGTTGTTGGATAGCAAAGAGTAATTGTGTCGACAATGCTTTTTGAACCGCCTCTTTTGGTGTATTCTGGGTGATAATGGGTTGGTATTTACTCTGAATATGGGTAGTTTTTTGATACCATAATGCTGCACTGAGTAAGTGATTAAAAAAAGTGATGCCTTTTTCTGTTGCCTTTAGGTTCTCTGTGCCATGCGCTGAAATGTACGTAAAGTATACGGGTTTATCGTGTGTCGCTAATTCCAGTTCTTGTATCCATTTAAAAAAAGCAACCGTCTCAAGTGCGAGGTAACTCTCCGATAGCGGTAGTATAGAAGGCGAAGAGCTGGTTACCATACCCTCTTTTTTTCTTTTAGAGGGAATATTTTCACAAATCATTTCATGAATCGCATATTGGCTTGTGAAAAGTCGCTTTAAGGATTCTTGAGTTGTACCGGTTAAGTCTTGCTCGAGTAAGCGAATGAAATGATCAGTCGATAAGTGTGGGTGCGCTGTTTTATAGGCGGTGATAACCGATCGGGTTTCCTCTTTTTCAAAGGTGCTTTTAGCTTCTTGTATAATATCCCATATCATTGCACGAATATCTTGTTTCCCCCGCTTAAGGGCAGGTAGTGTTGTTCGATCTGGATCTTGGTCAAAGTGAGTGTGCAGTAATTGATATAACTGAGGGAGTTCTTCAAGGGCTAAGTATGGGAGTAATGTTTCTTTGAGAGGCAGAATAGTCGGTTGTACCTGATGTATATGAGAGCTATAACCTGGGGTGTCGATATCGGTTGCTTTACTGAGTTGCCTTAATTGGTCTTGTCTAGATTGGCATAAATAATCAGAGAGTTGAATAGAGTGAATATCAGCGTTTTTAATCTTAAAATGCGTTGCAATGCATCGAATACTCTGGTTAAGTTCTTCGAGTTCAGTTTCGCTGTGTGATAAGGGTGAATTGACATGGTTAATCAATCCGGGTGTGACTAAGTACAGGGTAGTCTGTGGGGTGGAGGGTAGGCTATCATCATTTTGTGTTAAGTGTGCTAGTGTTAGCCATGCTAGATGAGCCATTTCCTGAAGTGGCGGATCAGTTTGATGAGGGGGGCTGATGAGTAAAATTAAAGCACGCTGATCCATAAATATGAGGTAAAACCAGTGATTGTGAGTGTGTTTTATTCTCTCAACATGTTGACCCACATAAAAGTTAAGAGCGCATTAATTAACGAATTTAGTGACCTTTTTCATATTCCTGGGTGGTTTGCTTCAGACACTCAGGCCTTTCTGCTATGATTCGATCACTAATATGAGGCAAACTGTGCGAATCATAGTCGTGTTTGGTGTGCCCATTTGATAGGCGAGGATTAATGTCATGGTACGATCTGCCCAGCGCCCCACGAATTTTGATATACAAACTATCATTATGCAAATGCCTGCGCATATTTTTTGTGTTGCCCATGATCATGTTATTTTGGGTTGCAATCTCAGCCAAGCTAAAAGTTTGGGGTATGATGCCCCAGAGGATCTAGTCGGTTTGCAATTAGCCGACATTCTTTCCTCGGCGATTTTTGAACAAATCGCAGCTAATAATCGCAGGGTAATGGATAAGAAACAGACGATTGTGATGGAAGAACCTTGTGAACTTCCTGGGTTGGGAATGAGGCAGTTTTTATCGACCAAGTCCCCTTTATTCAATGCTGAGGGTGAGGTTATAGGGGTGATTGGCGTTGCACAAGATGTGACTAATATTAAGCACTATGAACAAGCGGCTTTAGAACATGCCTATCAACAACTGACGTCGTATCAGAAAGATGCCAATTCAGCGAGTCAGTTAGTTTCTGAGATTACGGGTGTTCCTATTATAGCTCAACAAGGCGCACCATTAGAGTATTTACATAAGGTAAGGCAGTATTACCAGCGATTAATTGCCTTAATGCCGGGACATGTTTATTGGGTGGATTGTAATGGTCGTATTTTAGGGTGTAATAATCGACAAGCCAAGTCATTTGGTTATCAAGATCATCAGGATATTGTGGGTAAGCATTACCACGATTTGCTGCCTACACACGAGGCTGATTCGCTATTGCAGATTAATCAAACGGTGATGCACAATCAACATGTTGTGACCACAGAAGAAAGTGGCACGATGGAAGCAGGTGTATTCAAAACGTATTTTTCCACCAAGTCTCCTTTGTTTTCTGAAACAGGCGATGTTATTGGTATTTTAGGAACATCACTCGATATTACCGAACGAAAGCATATAGAGAATGAGTTGATTGAATCTCAAAAAAAAGCTGAAGTAGCTAACCATGCAAAAACAGAATTTTTAATGAATATGAGCCATGATTTAAGAACGCCTTTTAGTGGGATTTTGGGTTTGTCACAGTTATTGCATAATGAAGAAACTGACTCACACAAAAAGGAATTATTAGGTGATATTGTGACGTCGGGTCGTCAATTACTCAATTTATTGAATGAAATCATTGATTACACGCGCGTTGAAACAGGTGAACAAACCGGCGAGTTTCATGCGAATGAAGACCGTGTGGATCTACCACAGTTGATCAATGAAGTCTTTGGTTTATTTGCGGCTGAAGTTCAGCGTAAATCGTTACAAACACAGGTGTGTTATGCCCCCAATGTCCCAAGATTCTTTGTAGCAGATCGTGTGATGCTACATCGTATTTTATTAAATTTATTAAGTAATGCGGTTAAATTTACCAAAGAGGGTTCTGTGACTGTCTCAGTGCAATGGGGAGAAGATTCAGTCATTTCTATCGTGATTCAAGATACAGGGATAGGGATGGTTTCAGGCGATTTAGAAAAGATCTTTGAAAAATTTTCTCGCGCTTCATTAGCACATGAGGGTTTTTATCAAGGCACAGGATTAGGTTTGAGCTTGGTACAACGTATGGTGTCTTGTTTGAAGGGACGTGTGACTGTCAGTAGTGAATTACATGTCGGAACCCATTTTACCTGTCATTTGCCATTGCAGCCTTTAGAAGTTGGCGCATCTGAGAGTGAACCGCTTGAATCTGAAGTGCTAGTCAGCAGTGATATTCAGCCCATTTTAGATAACATCCATCGCCCTAACCCTCGTGTGCTGGTAGTAGAAGATGATTCTATTTCTCAGCGCGTGGCTCAATATTTATTAGAAGGCTGTGGGTGTGAAGTGAGTTTATCGGGGACCGCTGCGCAAGCTTGTGTGCAGGATATGACCTACTATGATTTAGTCTTGATTGATTTAGGATTACCCGATCGGTCTGGTGCAGAGGTGGCTCAATATGTGCAGAGTATGTTGGGCGAATCCCCCGCTCATCGGCCACAGTTAGTGGCCTTAACCGCCTATGTGGATGGTGATTTTTTAGAGGACTATCAAGCGAAAGGTTTTGATAACGTCTTGAGAAAACCTTTAACCTATGGGCAATCTGTTGTGGTGTAGTTTTTTATTTAGAGCGCACTTGCTCTTTGTTTTTAATTAAAATCAATAAGTTAACAGTATTATTTTTTTAACTTGCCCCCTGTTCCTGTAATTTAATATTACCTTAAGGGTTGGGTGCTATCCTATTGTTGTGTTTATTTTTTAATCATAACTGGGGGGTGAAGTGAAATCACGGCGATTAGATAACCATCAGGAGTTGCACAGTACACGGCCGTCAGCTTTGTCTCTTGTGCAACCAGAACCTTGTTTAGTGATTTTTGTCATTGCAAAATTAAGTCAGCTGAATGCGCTGATTGATGCATCGGCTAAGCCTTGGACCACATCGCAGATTATTCGTGTGCTAGTGATCAATCAAGATATTCTTTCAGATGTCTCTCGTGATGACATGAGTTTTTTTGATCAAGTCATCCCTGTCTCCACTCGAAAAGAACGAGCTTTATTTCCAGAATTCTATCCTGACCAAATCAGGCGTGTCTTTATGTCACAACAAGAGCATTACGCTTTTAAAGAGACATTGGTTTTTTGTGGTTGTGAGGGCAATATTACTCATGTTGCAGAAGCAATCGATGGTTTATCGATCAAAGGTTTTAGTGCTTATAAAGCGATTTTATTTCGAGATAAAACACTCATGAAAGCCTTTGTGCAATCGCATGGTGTTCCTGTTCCCAAGTTTATTGCTGATGTGCAAGGTAAAACGTTTAGTGAGTTAGCAGCAATATTGGGTATTCCTTTTGTGATGAAACCTGTGGATGAAGGCGGATCGTTTGGATTTCATTTAATTCATAATGAAGTGGATTATTTAAATGCCTTAAAATCCATTCACTGTATAGATTCTTATCAAGCGGAAACTTATTTAGACGGTGAACTCTTTCATGTGGATTCTGTGAAATGTCTGGGAGAGAGCCCTATTAGTTTAGTGAGTGAGTATCTGTTTCCTGCGGCACAATGTTTAGATGGAATGCCAGCAGGGAGTATCGCTTTAGAGCAACAGTCATCGATTGCTCAGAAAATTTTATCTGTACACCATCAAGTGTTAGAGGCCTTTAATGTGCCCGGTATCTTTCATGCCGAATATTTTATCACGTCTAAAGGTCAAGTGGTTTTTTTGGAAATTGCATGGCGTTGTTCGGGACCACCTTGTGATGTTAACTTTCATCAATATGCAGGAACTACGCAAAATACGACTTATCTAGGTTTGGCGACAGGTGTTTTAACAAAAAAAGATTTATTATTTCATCAACCTTTATCCATGCGAGTGCTGATCACACTGCAGCCCGGCTCCTATCAACAATTATCAATCCCTCTACCAAAAGCTGCATATACGGTATTAGAAGAAAGTCCAAAAGGTACCGTCTGTGAGCGAGGAGTAACGTATTTATGTAACGTAGCGATTATTGATGTCCATGCGGAATCACCGGAAAAATTACGAGAATATTTCCTAGCTTTACGCCGGGCGGGCCAGTCATTAGCGGTATTTGCACCATGATGAGCCGCCAACACCTCTATGGCCTATTGGCATTAACCGCTTCCATATTGCTTCAAGTGATTGGGAGTATTATGTTGTTTTCATTACATGCCAGTGTATGGACCTTGTTTGTCATGACAAGCATCGTGACCACGCTGATCTTTTTTGTTGTTCAACGGGGACGTATCGGTCGTGTTCTGACGATCATCAAACAGTCGAAGGGCACAGTACTGTTAATTAATTTATGCATGATGACCATGATGGTTGTCTTATATATGTGTTTAGCAGCTGGGTTATCGCCAGCTTTTTATAGTATCGTGTTTGCTGTCAGTCTGGGGATGTTGGTCTCCATTGAAAAACAATCCATATGGTTGGTCCCTTTTGCAATATTACTAGTGACGATTTTTTGTTTAGGTGATCATCGCGATTTGATGAGCTTGGCGCTACTAGGACCATTAGCCTGCTATTGGGTATTAAAACTCACCAGTGATATCAGTCAGCGCTACACAGTGACGACTTCAGAGATCATGATATTGAGATATGCTTTTATTATTATTCCTGCAGTTTTCAGTATTCCTTGGTTGCCACCCTTAACCACTGAGCCCATGACGTCACTGTTTTGGTGTTCTCTCGCTATGGTGGTTGTGGGGTTTAACATACTGCCTATTTTCTTTTCTCAAATGAGCACCCTTAAGTTGGGGCATCAAGTGACAGCTATCGGTGTAGCCTTTCTACCTTTTCTAACATTCATCGCAGAGTATGAAATCCTGGGAATTGCACATGTGTGGTTAACACCACTCTCAGTGGTATTAACTGGCGTATTAATTCTTTCTTTAAAGTGGCCCAAAACTTGGCCTGCATTGTCAGGTTTAAAGTTAGTCACTTTGACGCATCGTTAAGACGATTGAGTCTAGAATAGCGATTGTGCGGAATGCAACAGGACTTACCCCTGTTTTTCTAAAATACTATAGAAAAAACCATCGCCACCATCGACTTCAGGAAAGCATTGATGGCCATACTGCAGGGATTCACCTTGAGCGATACAAGGCTTAATGAGGTTTGCATCGTCATGATCTTTAATGAATCTTTTAATTTGCAGTTCATTCTCTTCAGGGAGTATTGAGCATGTTGTGTACACCAACCGTCCCCCTCGCTTTAGGATTGGCCACAGTGAATGCAGTAGGTGTTTTTGTTGTTTGATGGCTTCCATGACATCTTTGTGTGTTCTTAAGACTTTAATATCTGGATGTCGACGAATAACACCCGTAGCAGAGCAGGGTGCATCTAGTAAAATACGATCAAAGTATTCGCCATCCCACCATTCTTTACTATGAGTGGCATTGGATAAAACCATGCGACAAGGCGTACTGGGTAACTGTAAGCGAACCATGTTTTCTTTGATTTTAAGCAATCGTTTTGCATCCATATCGATCGCAACGAGTTTTTTCAGTTGAGGTTCTGTTTCCAGGATATGGCATGTTTTACTGCCAGGCGCAGCGCAGGCATCCAGGATGTCTAGTCCAGGCTGTAAATCTAAGAGTTCGATGACACGCTGACCACTAATATCTTGCACACTGG
>JABABC010000226.1 GCA_014238445.1 Coxiellaceae bacterium | reverse complement strand
TTTACGATGAAATTAATTTTTTTTTCACGAAAAAAGAGCATTTTCAAATAAGATATGCGATATTTCTTCAGGATATTCACCAGCCAGGAGGCAAACATGCGACAGCTCAATCAAGAAAACTATGAAGCACACTCAGTAAACCACGAACTTAACACCCTTAGGCACAGAGAACATGCCAATCGGGTTAATGGTAGTCTTATTCATTTAATCCATACGGCCAAGCAACTCGGGCAACCCAAAATATTAACTGAACTAGCCGATATTATTCAGAAAACAACCGAGATCGACATGTCAGATGAAAACCCTGATGGCGATTTCTTGATAACGCAATTAGTATCACTCGCACCCGACAAACTCAACGCACTATTTAAGGCGCTCTTTATCGCCCCCTTCAATACAAACGACAATGCCATTCTTCAAAGAACCATCACCCATTGGCGACACAAATACCCCCTCAACTGGATAGAAAGTCACCTTTACTCAGAACTGCCTGGCACTGACCAACTTAAAATCACAAACAAACTCAACCCACTCACGCTATACCATATAAGCACACAAAATAGAGTTAGTAATCATTACCAAAGGCTGAAAAAAGATGACCTATCGAGCTGCCATAATAAAATTCAAGCTAGCAGCGTAGCACTAGTCACTATTGATCACCTTTATTTTCTTAATCAAGCACTCAACACCAGTCAATCTCTTTTCGAGAGCATGACACTGACAGACTCTATTCGCACACACCTCTCCAGCCTCTTCGAAACGACAGCGCTCGCCTATAGCCCAGACAGTGCCGCGTTAACCCGACTTTTCACTGAAGCACTCGAATACACCACCAGCCTCATGCTGATTGATCCTGCAATGAATCTCTTCGCTCCTCAACCCGATGAAACCATCAAAACCATCATCCATAATTTCGTGGCTTGTTTTGAAGGACTGCTCACACTCAGTAGCCCCAAAGTCATCAAGCAACGCGTCATCAGCAGCAAACCTTTACCCATTAACGAATGCCAAACAAAACTCGATGATTCTATAATTCACTTGCTCGATTTACCACACGCCTCCGTTGCGAAGTTTTCCTTCCAACAACTACGCCACCCGGATACAAGCTTTGATGCCATTCAATCCTTTACACAATCTCACTGGCAATCACCTTTATCGACCACTCGAAATCAATTATTTCAAGACTATTTTACAACGCTACAATCCAGTCCTTTTAATCAGATCGAGGTACTCCTACCTAACACCCAAGCAACTCTATCAGATGACTACGCTCGCTTTATTATGACCGCCTTATACAACCAGATCTTCCCAACACTGATGCAACTACACCGAGCTGCTTTAGTGATTGACACTATCACACCTCTACTAACGCACCCGCAAATCACCTCCTCTGAGCAAAAAAACTATCAATGTTTATCACAAACCCTTATGGCGTATGCGAACGAATGCAGTCAATCTGCCATCACACTCATGCCTCTGAGTGACACTGAGTGGTTGCCTACCTTGCTGACACAACCCTCAACAGACACGACCACTCACCAAACGGCTATCAGCCACCTAACAACTGATATCACTGAAGAACGTCGAAGGTTAATCGCAGCTACTTTAAAAGGTCTCTATAGCAAAGAAGACAAAAAAGCAGCTTGCACTACAGTAGAGAATACCATCAAGGAAACGCTAACAGCATCCACTCTTATCCACACACAACTGATCACCGAAGCATTACAAGCCTACATTCAAACTGGGGAAGTTGGCGCACTCAATGATTGTCCACAGAACCCTGTCACGCAACTCAATATCACTGGCCTCCTAGAACTAGCCACTGAACAAACATGCATGGGCCCCCGCGGTATGAAAAAAGCGCAAGCACAGATTGCGAGCCTTCCAACCCCACCGCCTATTGAATCACACTTAAAAACCGCAGTAGAAGATACAACCCATGATGATCAAGCGGAGCTGACAAAAATAGACACTCAATCAGGTCAATTAACGACAGACACACTCACGCTCGATGAAGACACAGAACAGAACAATACACCACAGACAGAAGATAGGAACTCGTCTCAAACTCTCGATATTACTGAATTAGAGCGCAATGAAAGCACGGCACTCGGCGCACATCATCACATTGAAAATACAAACGGGAGCCCAGATAAACCCATTCATAGACCACCACCACCACCCACAAGGCCACAACCACAACACACACAGACTGAAGAAACAAAAGCAAGTCCAGTTAAACCCACTCATAGGCCACCACTACCTAAAGGACGACCACCAGAACCCCCAAAAAATCCACCACAAGAGCCAACCCAACGGAGAGGCACCTTACTGTTTAATGAAGGGTTAATAGACCGTTTAAATGAACAACGAAAAGCTGTTCAGCCCGACAGCGATATTGATAGTGATAGTGATAGTGATAGTAGTGATGAGAGCGACACCACAACCCCTTTAATGACTGCTATGAACCATTAAAGACCGCTGTAAGGTATGAAACATCCCACCGACTACGTTGTCTTTTACTAATAAGGCAACGCATCGGCGGGTTTGTGTTTTGACATGCAACACGATGAAATACCGTGTCACCCACGTTTGGGGTAATAAGTCGACAGGAAACCAATTTTCTCGATTCAAACGCACCATCCAAGACTGATTATTCTGCTGATAACTGAGGGCTGTAATACTCAATGGATGCCTTAATAGCGCATATCGCAACATCAAATACACCCCATAACCACTAGCACTCACCGATGCCACTAATTGCCATGATAGCGATAGCTGAGATTCCCAAGATGCGCCACACGACAAAGCCACTAATGCACAGTAGCTACACACTAATAGCATGGACGGACGCAACCTAATGACTGAAGCTGATGGCATTGGCATAACTCACACTCCCAGACTATTTATATTAACCTAGCATGACTCATGAGCGCTGCAAATCATTAGGCGACCGAATCCAAACCAACTGCCAGTCATCGCTGCCAGATTGCTCTAAACACGCTATCGTTCCCGTTGAAAAATGCTCCATAACAGTCTGACTCTCCGCACCTGATAAGGCGACGATTAAACGCGGCATAAACGGCATATGACCGACTAAGAGTGTATCAGAACCCCAAGTGGCCACCATATCAACCAGCGGCATCACATCCATGTCTTCACTCAATAATGTATCGCACTCTGTAATGTGCTCAATAGGCAAAGCCAGCGAAATGATTTCAGCGGTTTGCTTGGTTCGTAATTT
>JABABC010000209.1 GCA_014238445.1 Coxiellaceae bacterium | reverse complement strand
GTTTATTTGAAAGATTATGAGCCGGTTAGTTTTTTAATTGATGAGGTCACTCTTCACGTTGATCTCCATGAAGACCATACCCGTATTGTGAGCACATTGAACCTGCGCGCTAATCCTCTGGTGGCGATAACCAATGAGTTATTTTTAAAGGGTGAAGCGTTAAAGCTTGAGTCCATTGAGCTGGATGGTGTCACGTTGTTGCAGGATGCGTATACGGTTTCTGAGCATGGGTTAATGTTACATCAGCTACCATCACAGTGTCAGATCACGACAACGGTGGTGATTCATCCAGAAAGTAATACGTTGTTAATGGGACTTTACCAGTCTAATGGTAATTTTTGCACACAATGTGAGGCTGAGGGTTTTCGTCGCATTACGTATTTCTTAGATAGACCTGATGTGATGTCACGCTATCGTGTAACCATGGAAGCTGATCAGGCACGCTATCCTATGTTGTTATCGAATGGTAATTGTTTGGGTGAGCGTGTGCTGCCTAATGGGCGGCATGAGGTGGTGTGGCAAGACCCTTCCTTAAAATCTTGTTATTTATTTGCGCTCGTGGCAGGTGACTTTGATTTACTGGAAGATACCTTTGAAACCTGTTCAGGCCGTTCTGTTGAGTTACGCTTTTATTTGGAAAAAGGGTTTAGAGAGCAAGGGCATTTTGCACTGGGTGCCTTGAAGCGTGCGATGCGTTGGGATGAAGAAGTGTATCGTCGAGAGTATGATCTGGATATTTACATGGTGGTTGCTGTGAGTGATTTCACCATGGGAGCTATGGAGAATAAAGGGCTTAATATTTTTAATACGTCAGCGGTATTGGCACAACCAGAAACAGCGACAGACTCAGATTATGCCTGGATAGAGGCAGTCGTTGGGCATGAGTATTTCCATAACTGGTCGGGCAATAGAGTGACATGCCGTGATTGGTTTCAATTGACACTGAAAGAAGGGTTGACCGTATTTAGAGAGCATGGCTTTTGCATGGATATGTGTTCGCCATCTATGATGCGCTTACAGCAAGTACAAGGCATGCGTAATGGGCAGTTCTCTGAAGATGCAGGTCCTATGGCGCACCCTATTCGTTCTGCCTCTTATATTGAGATTAATAATTTTTACACCGCAACCGTGTATCAAAAAGGTGCTGAAGTCATTCGCATGGTAGAAACACTGTTAGGTCATTCTTTATTTCAGCAAGGCATGGATCTTTACTTCTCTCGCTTTGATGGTCAAGCAGTGACAACAGAGGACTTTATTCAAGTGATGGAGGACGTGTCTGGTCGTGATTTTACGCAGTTTAAACGTTGGTATGATCAAGCGGGTACGCCAGAGTTAACTGTGTCACAAACGTATTGTTCGGATCAAAATAACTGGACATTACACGTTAAACAGAGTTGTCCAGCAACCCCTGGTCAATCAGAGAAATTACCGCTGCATTTACCCTTTGCGATAGGGGCACTCGATGCGCAAGGTCAGTCGATACCCTTGTCGCAGAATTCAGGTACGGATACATCAAGCACGCTGGTTTTAGAAATCAATCAGCCAGAGCAGTCATTTGTCTTTGAGGGTGTTGCATCACAGCCTGTTCCCTCATTGCTGCGTGAGTTTTCAGCACCTGTCAAAGTGCATTATGCTTATACGGCAGATGAGCTATCTACATTGATTCAACATGATTCAGACCCTGTAGCACGTTGGGATGCTGGGCAAACACTCATGGTTAGGGCTCTAGCACAGCTTGCTCAGCAATATGAATCGAATCAGACTCTCGTGATGGAATCCACATTGGCGCAGGCGTTAGGCTGGGTGATTGAGCAAGCTGAATCAGATCCTATGATGGCAGCTCAATTATTAGCTTTTCCTTCTACAGTGTATTTAATGCAGGTGAATTCAAACATTGATGTGTTGTCATGGTGTGAGGCGCGCCAGTTTGCTGAGCGAGTGATTGCAGATCTTTATGAAGATAGGTTGCTTCAGTGTTATCACCAGGCAAGTTCAACAGAGCCGTATCATTATTCTGCTGAAGGTTATGCAAAGCGCTCTTGGAAGAATGTGTGTTTATCTTATTTAGCTAAGACACAGAAAGCATCGCATCTAGAGCGTGCTTATGAACAGTTTGATCAGACGGATAACATGACGGATGCCATGGCTGCATTAAGTGCGTTGAACCATCAATCGGATGTTTTACGAGATAAGGCTTTGAATGCGTTTTATCAACGGTGGAAGCATGAGCCATTGGTTGTGAATAAGTGGTTGGGCTTGCATGCTTCGACAACATTGCCGGACTGTTTGGGACGTGTTTGTGAGTTGATGCAGCATGAGGCTTTTCATCTCAGTAATCCTAATAATGTGTATGCCTTGATACGGGGTTATTCTGCGAATGTATTTGGGTTGCATTCACCAGCTGATGGCCAAGGTTATACTTTTATTGCTGATCAAACCTTAGCGCTTGATAAAATTAACTCATTGGTGGCAGGGCGTATAGTGAGGGGATTGATTGACTGGCGTCAGTTGTCTGGTGCTCGAGGCGAACTCATGCGTTCACAATTACAGCGTGTTGCTAGTGCATCTGGTTTATCCAGTGATGTCTATGAGGTGGCTCATAAGAGTTTGTAAGTGATGAGTCGCTGTGTAGGGTCTATGGATTAGAGGCTGTACTGTTGCCAAATGGATAAAGTTGATCGTATATCACGCATAAATTTCAGTAAGCCAACATTGAATTCTTGATTGCCTAATGGGTCGGTAACTAAGCGAGGAAAGGCAATGCCAGCACCAAATAGTCCAGGGGCAATAATACCTGTCCGGGTATCGTAGTGGTGTGCATTGACTGCTTCAGTTGTCGGTATTCGTGCTTGGAAGCCAACGGGATAGATGGCTTTATCACACTGTGATAGGTAAGCCTGAATAGTAGCTTCGTCAGAGAAGTGTCGTGTGATCCTTGGATCAAGTTGTTTGGAAATGTGTTGCCGTGCCCAGGTTGCTGTGCCTGCTTTCAGGCCTGTGTTGTCGTATAAAGTCCAGTGATCCATTTTGACGGCATAACGATTAGGGGAACGGTAAAAGTTAGTAATTCGCTTAATCCCTAGATCAAGTAGGTTTTTCATAATGATCATGGATGAATGTGATGAGCCAAAGACGGCAATGCTATTATCATGGTTAATGTGATGTTGTAGTTTGCTAGGGTTGAGTGCGTCATAGAGTGAGATGCTGTTTATATTTGGGTGTGATAAAGACTGGGGTGTGGCGCCTGTTGCTAGAATAACGTTTTTCGCAGAAACGGGTGTTTGATTATTAACGTGAATTTCCCATGCCCCATTATGAGTGGCCAGGTGGTTGACGTGGCCTTGGACGTGGCTGATGTGTTCTAGAAAATGATGAGTGACCCATAACAGCACTTCGGTGACATGTTTTAATTGACAGTAACCTTCTGGTGGTTTGGATTCAATGGCGAAAGACCGTGAGTGTGTAGGAAAGCAAAAACTGTTAACTCCCGTTAAAAAATTCATGAAGTCCGTGATTGATGTGTTGCTGTAGACTTCCCCCCAGTGTTGACCAAAGTCACCCACTTGAAATGTAGGATCAATGATTAGAATGTCATTTTTTGGGACACCTGCATCTAACAGTAAACCAGCCGATGTGAGCCCAGCAGGGCCTGCGCCAATGATGGCCCAGCGATAAGTGGTGTTGCTACGTGGCTTCATGGTGATGACCTAGGTGGCGTTGCTTTTTGGGGTGCATGACCTTGTGTAAAATGTGAGGATTTATTCATGACAGATGATTTGATTAACGTTTAGCATGGCTTCATTATCAAAAAACCGCGTTGCTTGATTGGGCTCTGGAAAGTCAGCGGTCATGAGTGTCTGGTTATTTGTTGTAACCATTTGGTTAGACTGACCTTCCAGTAGGGCTGTGATAGCGTGGGATCCCATGTGTGTGCCCATGATGCGATCTTTACTGCTGGGTGATCCGCCTCGTTGAATGTGACCTAAGACGCAAACTTTGTATTCACTGTGGCAGTGTTTTTGAATGTTTTTAGCCAGTTGAAAACTATGACCGGGATCATCGGCTTCCGCTGCGATGATGATAGATGCCAATTTTTTACGTTTATGTTGAATGCCAGAGCAGATCTGTTGGATAGTTTGAGGTTGTTCTGGAATTAAGATGAGCTCAGCACCGACAGAAAGTCCTACATGTACCGCTAGAAATCCGGAACGCTTTCCCATGACCTCAATGATAAAATTTCGATCATGGCTGAGTGCCGTGTCTCGAATTTTGTCAATGGCTTGAACGGCAGTGTTGCAGGCCGTATCAAAGCCAATACAATACTCTGTTCCGACAATGTCACAATCGATCGTGCAGGGAATACCAATCACTTTAAGGTGGTTTCCTTGCGCTAGTTTTCGGGCACCTTGGAAGCTGCCATTACCCCCTAGGACAATGAGGCTATCGATGCCAGCTTTAAGCAGAAATGTTTTACACTGTGCTTGTATCTCAGCGTTTTCAAATTCAGGGAAGCGTGCTGTTTTCAGTATGGTGCCACCACGTTGAATGATGTTAGCAACTGAGCTGGGCGTGAGTGGAAAAATCTGTTGTTCCGCAAGTCCAGCAAATCCCCGTTCACAGCCGAAGACTTCAATGCCTTGGTGTATTGCGGAGCGAACGACGGAGCGGATTGCAGCGTTCATTCCGGGGGCGTCACCACCTGAGCATAAGATTAATAGTTTTCGCAGGGGTTGTGTCATGACAGGTATCCTTAGTGTAGACAGAGTTGACCTGAGATCCAGTGATGGAGGGATTCAGAAGTGTCGCAGTAGTGATTGGCTAGCCATGATTGTGGGTTATCGTGTGGTTTCCGATAACCGTATAGTACGGCCACGCTTTGCATGCCGGCTCGTTGTGCGGCTAAGCAATCGGTGTCTGTGTCACCGATGTAGCAACACTGTGCGGGATCAAGCTGTAATGATTGGCAGGCATGTAGTAGGGGTTTGGGTGAAGGTTTTTGTTCGGGCAAACTGTCTCCACTAATACAAATACATGCCTGTTGCAGTAGAGGGAAGTGTGAGAGGAGTTTAGTGGTGAGTATGTGGGGTTTGTTGGTGATGATTCCCCAGGGTATCGACTTTTCAATGAGTAGGTTTAGGGTGTTATGGATTTCAGGGTAATAATTGGTTTGGTTGGCAATATCGTTGAGGTAGTGTTGAAAAAATGCTTGTTGAATAGTGAGAAAAGGTTCTTCGTGCATGGGTAGATTGAGGAGTTCGGATAACAGTTCACTGCTGTTACCAAAGAGGTGGTAGTTATTTTCTATAGTTGAGGCCAGTGTTTTACCTTGACCTTCTAACGTTTTTTTCATGGCTGTCGCAATGTCGGGCGCAGTATTAAGTAGGGTTCCATCGAGATCAAAAAAATAGGCACTCAGTGGGTTAGTCATTAGGTTGGGCCGGTTTTTGGTAACAAGCCAAGTAGTTGGTTTGTAGGTTGTCACACAGTTGCATGTCGCGTGTCAGCGGATTCATACGAATGCCTTGGATATGTTGAAACTGTAAGCCACACTGTGTGGCCCAGGTTTGTAGTTCTGATGGGCGTATGAATTTACGATACTCGTGAGTTCCTTTGGGTAGTAATTGTAGGATGTATTCAGCACCAATAATAGCTTCAGTGAAGGATCGAAGGGTGCGGTTGAGTGTTGAGAAGATGACATAACCTCCAGGCTGTGTGAGAGTCGAGCAGGCTTGGATGATTGCTTGAGGGTCTGGAACATGTTCAAGCATTTCAAGGCAGGTGACAACATGAAAATGGTTGGTGTATTGGTTGGCTAATGCTTCAGCAGTCGTGCGTTGATATTCAATGTGAAGCCCTTGTTCTTGAGCATGATGAGCGGCTGTTTCAATAGCGGATGCATTCATATCGATGGCGGTGACAAAAGCTTGTTGTTGCGCTAGTGCTTCAGCAAAGATGCCGCCACCACAACCGATGTCTGCGACTTTTTTAGCTTTGAGCGCGGTATGAGACTGGGTGTATTGAAGGCGTAATGGGTTGATGGCATGCAGTAGTTGCATGGGGCCTTGAGGGTCCCACCACTGCACTTGCTCGTCAGTGAATTTTTTAATTTCCGTGTCGTCAACGTTGCTGTGATGCATGGGCATGAGTTGGTAATCTAAGACGGAAGCAGTATAAACTTAAACCGGTCGCAGTGCTAGTAACAACCCGGGGGCATTAAGGAGTGGATGGTAGGTAGCTGGTTGTTTGAATCGCCAGTACGGTCCGATCAATTTCTTGCATTAATGCGGTCAGTGCTTGTTGAGTAAGCAGCTGTTGTTGACACAGTTCATTTTCTAATTGGGCTAGCATGTTTTGTAGTGATTCTGCTCCACAGCAGGCGCAAGCACCGTGTAATTTATGGATATGTTGATGTAGGGAAGTGGTAGAGGCTTCTGTCTGGGCTTTTAATATAGCCGCTTTATTTTGAGGAAGTTCTTTTCCCAGCATGTTCAGTAGGTCGCGCGCTAAGGTGGCATTATTATTACATCGTTGTAAGCAGTGATTCCAGTCGATAGGGGGTTTTGTGTGCGACATTGAGACCCTTCAGTTGCCATTCTGGAGACTTTATACTATCGGGTCTGGTGGAAAATTACTATAGTGCTCAGGTGAGGTAATCTTGGCCTGGGCGACCGCAAAGTTGCAGTATGGCTTGCAGGGTATTCTGAGGGCCTTGTGCAAGGCGTTGCAGGAGCGTTTTTTTGATGGCATAGCTGAGTTCAAATAAATGATAGTCTACTTTTGCTTGTAAAATAAAGTCATCGCTGGTTTGAATTTGGTCAATGAGTTTGAGGTTGATGGCTTGAGTGCCATACCAATGTTCGCCTGTCGCTACGGTGTTTAAATCGAGTTCTGGTCGATAGTGACTAATGTGTGCTTGAAAAAGTTGATGTGTTTCTTCCAGTTCTTGCTTAAGTTTTTCTCGCCCTTCTTCAGTGTTTTTACCGAATAGACTGAGTGTTCGTTTATATTGCCCTGCGCTGATTTGTTCGAAATCGATGGATTTGTTATCGAGGTAGCGGTGAAAGTTTGGAATTTGCGCGAGCACACCAATGGAGCCAATAATCGCAAAGGGTGCGGCAATAATATGGTCGGCAACCGCTGCCATCATATAGCCACCGCTGGCAGCGACTTTATCAACAGCTACCGTGGTATGAATATTAGCGGCACGTAAGCGCTGCAGTTGTGAGCTGGCTAGTCCATAGCTGTTAACCAGTCCTCCTCCACTTTGTAATTTGAGGAGTACGCGATCACCTTCGTTAACGCTGAGGATGATGGCTGTGATAATTTCACGTAAACCATGTGTTTCGTTGGCATTGATATCGCCATTAAACTCCACAATAAATAGTCGTGGTTTTATTTCGGTTGGGTGGTTTTTTTTCTTTTCTTTCTTTTTTGATTGAGCTGTATTTTTTTTAATGGTTTTAATGGCTTTCTTTGACAGGGTGTTGTGGGCGATGTCTTTTTGGATGTCGGACAGTTGTTGGTTGAGTTTTTTGACACTGATTTTTCCGGACGTTTTTTGTTTGCCTTTGCTTGACAAGGCAAAAATGCCAGCTAGTGTGATCAGAATGGCAATGACCAGTGTGGCAACTTTAGCTAAAAAGAAAAGGTAAGCAAGAAGCATATTCATGAGGCAACCTATGGTGAACGTTATTTACTTCGCCAATGTTAACATAGGCAATGTATTGAAAAAAGCTTCTTTTCTAGCGGTTAACTGAAGCTGTCGGCGCGTGCTCGTTGCCAGTACTCTTGGTAAAAAGGGTGTATATTGTTGGATAATAAATTTCCAGGCTCGATGTAGTGGTAGAAATTATCGCAGGTGGTTGATCTACCGTCAGGTTGTCTGATGTTAATCAAATGAGGGTTGAGGTCATCGGGATGCTTAATTCCCATAGCCCCCATCATGTCACGATAGCTATTGATGGTGTTGCGATGAAAGTTGGCCACGTGCTGAGATTTTTTCTTTAATTTGATAGCGTAAGCGCGACTTTTTATTGTGGTGGCAACACCTGTGGGGCATTTGTTAGTGTTGCAGGCAACTGATTGGACGCAGCCAATAGCAAATAACATGGGTCTGGCAAGGTTGCATGTGTTTGCACCTAAAGCTATGCGACGAATAATATCAAATCCGGTTGTGACTTTTGCGCTACTGATAATGCGAATATGTTCTCTAATATTAGTGCCGACTAAGGTGTTATGTGCAAAAGCAATGGCTTCATCTCCAGGTATGCCTAAGTAATTGGTATATTCCACAGGTGCAGCCCCTGTACCACCTTCGGCGCCATCCACAGTAATGAAATCCGGGTAGATATTGGTTTCCAGCATGGCTTTGCAAAGCGCCATAAACTGATAGCGGTAGCCGATGCAGAGTTTGAATCCGACGGGCTTCCCGTTTGACAGTTCTCTCAGTCTCTGGATGAAATGCATCAGTTCAATGGGTGTTGAAAAAGCTGTGTGAGTTGGAGGTGACATGCAGTCTTCTCCACGTTTAATGCCACGGATTTCTGCAATTTCTCGTGAAATTTTTGCTGCGGGTAGGACCCCTCCGTGGGAAGGTTTAGCCCCTTGTGAGAGTTTAATTTCTATCATCTTGACTGCATCAAGTTGGGATTTCTTTTGAAACAGTTGAGGGTCGAATAGACCTTCTGAATCCCGGGTGCCAAAGTAGGCTGTCCCGAGTTGCCAGATGAGATCTCCCCCTTCTTTGAGGTGATGATTGCTGAGTCCGCCTTCGCCGGTGTTGTGAGCCATGCCAGCTAGGTAGGCTCCTCGATTCAATGTGCGTATCGCTTTAGCGCTCAAAGCGCCATAGCTCATCGCTGAAATATTAATAACGGAAGCACTATAGGGCTGCTGGCATTGATGATTGCCAAATAGGACGCGATCAGTTTCTTTGGGTACTGTAACAACATGTAAGGAGTGTTGTGCAAAGGTGAAATTGGGTTCTTTAATGTTACGTTCAGTGCCAAAAGGGCGGGTATCAGTAGCATTCTTTGATCGCTGGTAGACGAGTGAGCGTAATTCACGTTCATATGGCTCGCCATTAGAGTTGCTTTCAACAAAGTACTGTTGTATTTCCGGGCGAATAGCTTCAAAGATAAAGCGAAGATGCCCTGTAATTGGATACAGTCTAAGGATGTTGCTTGATGAGATGAAGTGATCGTAGAGGCCAACAAGGACGAGGAATCCCATAAGTGCTGTGAAAAAATAGCCGTGTTGGAAGTGGATGCAAAGAAGGGTTCCAATATAAAATAAAAGGCAAACGAGAAAAAAAATAATAAATCGAGACATGACCGGTCCTTGGGGTTTTCTGTCAGTGGTTTTAATTATAGGGTGAGTTAAATGTGCCTGTAAAGGTTTGTAAAAAAATGTATTTTTTAAAAGTGTCGTTGCAGGGCGAATTGGACCAAGTCCAGTAGGGCTTGTTTGTGTTCAGAGAGAGGAAGTGATTGTATGGCTGTCATCGCTAGTGTGCCTTGCCGTTTGGCTTGTTCGTGGCAACGTTTAATGGCATTGGTGGATTGGATAAAGCTAAGAATTTCTGGGAGTGCTTGATAAGAGGGTTGTTCAATAGCCTCTTGTATCTGTCGGCGTTGTTCTGGGTTAGCTGAATCTAACGCATAAATTAAAGGTAGGGTCATTTTCCCATCCGCGAGGTCATCGCCAACGTTTTTTCCGGTTTGTAAGCTGGAGCCTGTGTAGTCCAGTAAGTCATCAATGATCTGAAAACACATTCCAAGGTGGCGACCATAATCTGCCATCGCTTGTTGGTGTGGGGTGTCTACCGCCGCTATTTCGGCAGAGGACTCAAAGAGCTTAGCTGTTTTTCGGTAGATGACATCAAAATAGGCTTGTTCGGTCAGTGATGCGTCTTGGCGGTTCATGAGCTGTAGGACTTCGCCTTCAGCTAGGGTGTTAGTCGTGTTTGCTAAAATACGCATGACGTGTGTGTTATTGAGCTCGGTGAGCATTTGAAAGGCACGTGAGTAGAGAAAGTCCCCTACTAATACACTAGCAGCATTTCCCCACATGGCATTCGCTGTTTGGTGTCCGCGCCGCAAGTGGGATTCATCCACTACGTCATCATGCAGTAGTGTGGCCGTGTGTACAAATTCAATAATGGTAGCCAGTGAGAGGTAGTCTTGATGGGGGGCGGCCTGGCAAGCATGAGCGCTTAAGATAACGAGCAGTGGGCGCAGCCGTTTGGCTTGCCCTTTTAGGATATGCGCTACAATTTCTTCAATCAGTGGGATGGTGGAACTGAGGCGATCAATAATGAGCTGATTGAGTTGTTGGAGATCTGCGCTGCAAGGAGCTGTTATATCGGCTAAAGTTGGGCAGTTTTTGGTGGTCGTCATATTCATGCGCCAATCCTAGGAGTATCGTCGTTCTGTGTCAAGATCGGGTGAGGTGTCTGTGTCTTATCAAGTGCTCTTTTAATGGATAAGCGTCGATAATCGCTTGCTTGCGGCGATAAGATTCCGTACAATCCACCAACTTAATAGCAGAACGTGATGAGGAAGGCTTATGTATGCAGTAATTGCCAATGGTGGAAAACAATATCAAGTCGCTGAAGGCGATGTGATTCGTTTGGAAAAGTGCGCTGCGCAAGTGGGTGAGCAAATTGAATTACCAGACGTATTATTGGTGTCCGATGGTGAGACGCAGCATGTTGGTGTACCACATGTCGCAGGTGCTAAAGTGACTGTTGAGGTAGTGGCTCAGGATCGCGCAAAAAAAATACATATTATTAAGTTTAAGCGTCGTAAGCACCATATGAAACAAATGGGGCATCGCCAGTACTATACGGCAGTGAAGGTTGTTGGTATTAGTGTGGCTGCTTAAGCAGGGCAATTTAGTCTATTATTTCAAAAAGGGGTAAAACATGGCTCATAAGAAGGCGGGTGGTAGTACTCGTAACGGTCGCGATTCGAATCCTAAGTTTTTAGGTGTTAAGCATTTTGGTGGCGAATCGGTCATTCCAGGTAATATTATTGCACGTCAGCGAGGAACACATTGGCATGCTGGTGTTGGAGTCGGTATGGGGCGTGATCATACGTTGTATGCTCTCGTGCCGGGTAAGGTCGCTTTTTCTGTGAAGGGCCCTAAGCGTCGTCGTACTGTTTCTGTGGAAGCGGTAAGCGCCTAGTCTGCACGCGGATTGTTTTGAATAAAGCCTCGTCATTGTGATGAGGCTTTTTTGTATCTATTCAAAGAGATAGGTAATGTTTATAAGGTTTGGAGGAGTGTATGAAATTTGTGGATGAAGCATTAGTCCGTGTGGAGGCGGGTAATGGTGGTGCAGGCTGCTTGAGCTTTCGTCGCGAAAAGTGTATTCCTCGTGGTGGCCCAGATGGCGGTGATGGTGGTGATGGTGGTAGTGTCTTTCTTGAGGTATCTGATGATATTAATACGTTAATTGATTATCGCTATAGTCGTTTATTTAGAGCTAAAAATGGTCAGCCTGGTATGGGGCGAGAGCGTACCGGTAGAGGTGCAGAAGATTTGATCATGCAGGTTCCCGTTGGAACTGTCATTTACGATGCAGATACTGAGGAGTGCATTGCTGACTTATCTGAACCTAATCAGCGTGTGCGTGTTGCTCAAGGAGGCTTTCATGGGTTGGGGAATACACGTTTCAAAAGCAGTATTAACCGTGCACCTCGTCAAACCACTAAGGGCTCGCCTGGCGAATCGCGTAATTTGAAATTAGAAATGAAGGTGTTAGCTGATGTGGGTTTATTGGGTTTACCTAATGCGGGAAAGTCCACCTTGATCAGCCGTGTTTCGAATGCCCGCCCAAAGATTGCGGACTACCCATTTACGACGTTGTACCCTAATTTGGGTGTGGTGCGTATGGGGCACGCCTGTAGTTTTGTGATTGCTGATATTCCTGGATTGGTGGAAGGTGCGAGTGAGGGTGTTGGGTTAGGTGTTCGATTCTTGAAACATTTGAGCCGTACGTGTTTATTATTGCACTTAGTGGATATCAGTCCAATGGCGGAAGACCCTGTCGAGGCAGTGAATACCATTGTGAAGGAGTTGGTTGCTCATGACCCCCAGTTGGCAGCTAAAGAGCGCTGGCTGGTATTGAATAAGATTGATACGATTCCTGAAGAGGAGCGCACGGCAAAGTGTGAGCAGATTATCCAGGGGTTGGGTTGGTCTGGCCCAGTATTTGTTGTATCAGGGGTGTCTGGTGAAGGATGTGATGAGGTGTGTCAGGCCATTGCGACGTATTACAGTGACCCTGATCGTGATGATGTCAATGAGGAAGAGGCTTAGCTAAAAAAAATCACCGCGGACACGAGAAGTGTCAAGGCGGTGATTATATCCTTTGCAGGTCATTAGGCTTGCGTTAATTTCTTCAGCTTTGCAACCAAGCGGCTTTTTAGGCGTGCGGCTTTGTTGTGGTGAATAATGCTGTGACTTGCAGCCATGTCTAAGGTCTTGATAGCCACAGCACAGGCTGTGGGTGCATTGGTTTTATCTTCGCTTGAGATGGCTTGCTGTGCCTTTTTTAGGAAAGTACGCATTTTAGTGCGTTGTGCCATGTTGTGGTCGCGACACTTGTCGGCTTGGCGTGCTCGTTTTTTTGCTTGTGGGGAATTGGCCACGGAGTGCTCCCTTAGTGTTAGTAGTTGTTTTCAAGCCCGGCAATATGCCTGGTTTGATGGGATTTGTCAATGAGGGGCTTTCCTGAATATCCGTTGCTTGTCTTGTGAGTATGACTTAGATAGCATAGCGATTCAGCGATTGATCATTATCATGTCGACTTTTCTAGGTATAGCCCGATTATGAGTAAAAAATTGGTTAAATCCACCGGTGTTGTGGCTAGCATGACAATGGTGTCGCGAGTATTGGGCTTTGTTCGAGATGTTGCGTTAGCGGGTTTTTTTGGTGCAGGACCCGTCTTTGATGCGTTTGTGATTGCTTTTAAAATTCCTAATTTTTTCAGGCGCTTATTTGCTGAGGGTGCCTTTTCACAAGCCTTTGTTCCTATTTTAACGGAATATAAAGAGCAACAGCCTGAGGATGAGGTGCGTGCCTTTATGGGTCGTGTTGCTGGGGCTTTGTTTGGTGCATTGTTTGTGATTGTCTTATTGGCTGAAATTGGTGTGCCATTACTGATTATACTATTTGCTCCTGGGTTTTTGCATCACCCCTTGCGATACGAGCTGTCTAAGGGTCTGTTATACATTACTTTTCCATATTTACTCTTGATTTCGATGGCAGCCTTTGCTGGCGCTGTGTTGAATGCTTGGCAGCGTTTTGCGATTCCTGCGTTGTCACCGGTGTTGTTGAATGTCGTGATGATTGGTGCCGCGATGTTGGGTGTGACGTATTATCACCAGCCTATATATACGTTAGCTTGGGGGGTGATCATGGGTGGGCTGCTGCAATGTGGTTTGCAATGGGGTGCCTTATATCGCGTGGGCTTACTGCCGCGATTACGTTTTGATTGGCGTGATGCAGCGGTTTGGCGTGTCTTAAGAAAAATGGTGCCGGCATTATTTGGTGTTTCCGTGGCACAATTAGGTTTATTAATCGATGGTTTTTTTGCCTCTTTTTTGCCTTCAGGTAGTATTTCCTGGTTGTACTACTCGGATCGCTTGACCTTTTTGCCTTTGGGGGTGATTGGGGTCGCATTGGCCACAGTTTCTTTACCTAACTTATCACGGCATTTTTCGGGTCAGTCGGAACGTGCGTATTCACAGACGCTAGACTGGTCATTGCGCACTTTAGCGCTCGCGGGTGTGCCGGCTGCTGTGGGACTGTGTTGTTTGGCAGGCCCAATTTTGGCGACGTTATTGTTGCATGGGCAGTTTACTGCAAGGGATGTCAGTATGGCATCCATGAGTTTGATGGCGTTTGCTGCCGGCTTGCCTGCATTTATGTTGGTTAAAGTATTGGCGACAGCGTTTTATGCGCGCCAGAATATCCAAACGCCAGTTAAAGTAGCAGCTGTCTCGTTAGTGGTGAATGTGGTGTTAAATATGGCCTTGATTATTCCATTGCATCATGTGGGGTTGGCATTAGCGACATCATTGGCTTCTTATTGTAATGGGTTATGGTTGTTGCGTGTGTTATTGCGAGAAGGTCTATATCAACCTCAGCCGGGTTGGCCCGTCTTTCTGGCTCGCTTAGTCATTGCTAATGTGGCATTAGGTGTGACAGCGGTGTGGTCTGGAGGCCTGTTATCACAATGGGTGGTATGGGACACTTGGCTACGAAGTGCTCACCTCATGGGTGTCATTGCGTTAGCTGTCTTAGTCTATGTGATTGCTTTATGGGTGACGGGCGTGCGCCTTCATGATCTTAAATGGGTGGGTACTGAGTGAAAGTATTACGGAGTATTCCCTATAAAACACAGTCGTATTTTAAGCAAGGCTCGGTAGTCACTATTGGTAGTTTTGATGGCTTGCATCTAGCACATCAGCAATTGCTTCAAGAAACCATTACTTTGGCGAAGCAAGAACGAGTTCCTTCAGTGTTATTAACCTTTCAGCCTCACCCTAAAGATTATTTTGCAGGGCATGAAAGCCAGGTGCGTCTGATGCGATTGCGTGAAAAGTGGTTGGCGCTTCAGCCATATACCTTGGATTTTTTAATTTGTTTGCGATTTAATGCGGCTATGGCTACGATGCCTGCGATTGATTTTGTGAATCAGTTTTTAGTCGATCGACTCAATGTCAAGGCAGTGATTATTGGGGATGATTTCCGTTTTGGTACCTCACGACAGGGTGATCATGCGTTGCTGTCATCGCTGGGTGAGCAGTATGGTTTTCAGGTGCATCAAATTCCATCGATGACCTTGAGTGGGATGCGGGTTAGTAGTACGCAGTTGCGACAATTACTGAGTCAGGGTGATTTGTCGGCTGCTCGGCGATTGATGGGGCGTTCCTATAGTTTATATGGCCCAGTGGTTCGCGGTGATCAACGGGGGCGAGCTTGGGGTTTTCCAACAGCAAACATGCCTTTATATCGAACCTTATCTCCGTTAACGGGGGTTTTTGTGGTACGTGTTCATGGTCCAGGGTTTGTAGCTAATGGCGTGGCCAGTATTGGTTTTCGTCCTGTGTTTAAGGTGAAGCAGCCGTTATTGGAAGTGTATATCTTGGATTTTAATCGTGAGATTTATGGTGAATACTTACGGGTTGAGTTTTTGCATCAGTTGCGAGAAGAGTCCAATTTTGATTCTGTAGACGCCTTGGTGGCACAGATTGGTCAAGATGTGCGGGATGCGAGAGCCTGGCTTATTTAATTAAAACTTAAGTTTTTTGTGGCCGATTCTAGTTGGGTTTACGCGTGTTTTTCAGTATAATTGACTCCCGTTTTCAGTCGATTATCAGTCAAAACGGGGTTTCTATGACAAAATATATTTTCATTACAGGTGGTGTGGTTTCTTCTCTAGGTAAGGGGATCACGTCAGCTTCGTTAGGGGCGATTTTAGAGTCACAAAATCATCGTGTAACAATGATGAAACTTGACCCATACATTAATGTGGATCCTGGGACGATGAGTCCGTTTCAGCACGGTGAAGTCTTTGTCACAAACGATGGTACTGAAACCGATTTAGATTTAGGTCATTACGAACGATTTGTTCGCGCCAAAATGACGCGTAAAAATAATTTCACGACAGGGCAGGTGTATGCTGATGTGATTCGCAAAGAGCGTCAGGGTGAATATCTAGGGGCAACGGTTCAAGTTATTCCACATATAACGGATGCTATCAAAGCGAAGATTGCAGAAGGCTCTGAAGGTGCTGATGTTGCCTTGATAGAAATTGGTGGCACGGTGGGTGATATTGAATCTTTACCTTATTTAGAAGCCATTCGACAATTGCGGATAGAACGAGGAGCTGAGCATACCTTGTTTATTCATTTGACACTGGTGCCTTATATTGCGGTCTCTGGTGAGATTAAAACAAAACCCACTCAACACTCTGTGAAAGAGTTGCGTTCGATTGGTATCCAGCCCGATGTCTTGGCATGCCGTTCGCAAGATGAGCTATCGGATGAATGTCGCAAGAAAATCGCATTGTTTACCAATGTGGCGATTGATGATGTTTTTTCCTTGCAGGATGTGAGTAGCATTTATGAAATACCTTTATTGTTACAGCGGCAAGGCATGGGTGAGCGTATTGGGCAGAAATTACAACTGAAAAGCTCACCAGCTGATTTATCAGAATGGCAGCAGGTGGTTGATTGGCACAAACACCCTAAGCAGTCTGTAACATTAATTATGGTGGGTAAATACATTGATTATGCGGATGCTTATAAATCATTGAATGAAGCTTTAATTCATGCTGGGATTCATACACAGACTGAAGTAAAAATTGAGTATGTGGATTCAGAAGCGCTTGAGCAAGAAGGTGTCTCTTTATTAGAACATGCTGACGGCATTTTAGTTCCAGGTGGCTTTGGTGTGCGTGGTGTGGAAGGCAAGGTGATGGCCGCTCAATATGCGCGTGAAAACCAGGTGCCTTTTCTGGGGATTTGTTTAGGGTTGCAGATTGCGGTGATTGAGTTTGCTCGTCATTGTGTATCCATGACAGAAGCTAATAGTACAGAGTTTGACGAAAACGTATTACACCCCGTTATTGCTATGGCCAATGAGTGGGTTAATCAGGCTGGTGAGAAAGAAGTTCGTGATAAAGATCAAGATGTCGGTGGAACCATGCGTTTAGGTGCTCAAGTGTGCCGCTTGCAAGCGGGTTCAAAAGCCGCGCAAGCGTATGGTGCAGAGGAGATCACAGAGCGTCATCGCCATCGCTATGAAGTGAACCCTGCCTATGTTGAATCGATTGAAGCAGCGGGTATGCGTGTGTCGGGTCAATCAGTGGATGGGCAATTGGTAGAAGTGGTTGAGATACCCGATCACCCTTGGTATATCGCCTGTCAGTTTCATCCAGAGTTCACCTCCAATCCGCGTGATGCGCATCCTTTATTTTTAGGATTTGTTAACGCGATGTTAGTGCGTCATTAGTGATTGTTATTGCATCGTTTCGTTGTGTTATTGGCTTCATGCATGAAGTCTTTTTCACGCTGCCTTTTATAAGTTGTTTAAAGGATGTTTTTTAAAATAATTCAAGGCAATGTTTATGTTAAATTATCTTTTAAGAAGTGAATGGGAAAGCTGGTGTAAGGCTTTATATGATTATTCTTAATAAAAACTGGAGAATATTCTGCCTTATTGGCCAAAGAATATACAGATATAGTTAAGGATGTTTATTGCTTTTTTACTCTCTACTATTGACTGCGTATTTAGTTATAATAGTTATGAATAAAAAACAAGGATGTTGTTATGAAAAAAGTCATTCTATTGAGGTTAATGCAGATCGCATTACTCATTCCGCCTGCCTTTAGAGAGTGGATAAATACGGTGACGGATGCTGTTCAGATTGATAAAGAAATTAGTTTCCTCACTAAGATCACGGGATTCCCAACGTCCGCTAATGCGGGTATTCTCTTTGATCGATCTATTGATGCTCCATGGATGGTTTATCTGGGTGTGTGGAGCCTGGTTTTCATGCATTTTATAACAGCAGCCCTAATTACTTGGGGGATATGTGAATTAGTATTGCATTTGAGGGTTTCTGATCAACGATTTCAAGTTTATAAAACATACGCTCAGTTAGGGCTGTGTTTTGGAATTTTCTTTTATACCTTCTTTTTTGGATTTATGGCTACTGATCTGTTTCTCAGTTTTATGCATGGTACTTCATTTGATACCAGTATTCTTGTGATGACCGTCCCTATGGGGTTTGCATTACTTTTTTTAAATACACGATTTCATACAACGTCTTAATTCAGTCGATTTGCTTGAGAGTAATCGGTAGGGGTCTATGCCTTTGATTGAGATTAAGCGTGAGCAAAGGCAGTCTGAATCTGATTGCTTGAGCCAGCACCTGGAGTAGTGTGCTTGTCCTGTTATTCTTCTCAGTGTTGTCACCATGACTGACTTCAGAGCTTATTGTCGCGCTGTTAGTAGGTGCAATAATGGTATGGACAGAAGGAGGATTCCCAGTTGGCTTTTAATAAATACAACATATAATCAATGCATTACCGCTCGATCATGTCCGAGAGAAAATATTCAACTATAATGAAAAGACGGGTTCAGTCAAACAGGAGCGTGATATGTATAAAAAAACAATGTGTTTATCGAGTGCAGTGTTATTAGCCAGTAGTTTAATAGCAGGTGCTGCTGTTGCTAGTGAGGTGAAGCTCACTAATAAAACATCCTGTCTTTGTCAGGCTAAAGGGCAAGCAATTTCTTGCAGTCAGGGAGACGGTGAATCTATTACCGTCTATGTTCGTAAGAAAGACTGTGCGTTTGATGACGCACTGGGTCCTAATGCTTCTACCGGAGCGGTTTATGCTTATTGTGGTAAAACCTATCCAGATCAACTCACAATTGCTGTTGATAGCCAGCAAGGCGGAACGACAATCGAAAGGGGTTCTGAAATAACACAACAGGATATGTTGGGAGATAGCGAGGGTTTCGTGGTATCGCTTGACTCGGGAAGAGGAGACGGAAG
>JABABC010000101.1 GCA_014238445.1 Coxiellaceae bacterium | reverse complement strand
GACTGCATGTACTTTTTGAGGGGTTTGCGCCACCTCAAAGTTCATGCCCAAAAAATGAAACCCTTTATCAATTAAACCTATTTTAGTTTTAGTCGGTGCTAATCTGAGTTTGAGTTGATGAAGGATGTTTTTTAATGCGCGTTTTGCTTTGGCGCACTGTCTTTTAGATCGGCATAAGAGAATAATATCATCATTATAGCGACAGTAAAAAATATGTGGGTGACTTGCGCACCATATATCCAGTGGTTTTAGGTAAAGGGCGGCAAAGAAACTCGAAAACGATGATTTTCTAGAGATACCGGTCTGTGGCGTGCGTAGGTAACCGCCATAATCAATGGGTACGTCTATGATATTGCACAGTTGATGAATCACTCGGGGATCATCAAATTCAGCGCGGATTTGCTTCTTTAGAACGGAGTGATTGATAGATGAATAATAGGATTTTATATCTGTGCGAATGATGTAGCGGTAGGGTGTTTGTTTGAGTGCCTGTTCAATGTGGTGTGCAGCTTTCTTAATGGCAGATGGCCCACCCAGGTGTAGGCATGTTTTTGCAATAATATATTTGAACGTAGGTTTGATAAGGACATACAGTATACGTTGTATCACTCGATCAACATGAGGCCAGTAAGGTTCGGTTTCACCGCCGAAGTAGTAAGCGATCATCGGTTGAGGTTGATAGCGTCCTTGAATGAGCCTATTAATGAGTTGAGGCGCGTGTGTTTTCCATTGCCAGTAAAAGAGCCAAAATGGGTGTTTGTGTGACGTCCATTTATATTTTTGATAGGCGCGGTGACATAGCAGAGTGGCTTCTCTTAGGAGGTGAGGCTGTGACCATTTAGATGTCATGAGAGGTATACTATCAGTGAATGATGGCTAAAAGCAACAACACCCGCACCAGCTGAGGTTAAAGAACACAAAAAGGCACCGTCGTTTATGTTTGTGGTTTCTGCCGACAAAGCAAAGATCACTCACTTAAAAGATGGTCAGTATAGTTTGGTGATTCAAAAATCAGATATGAATCGGGTGATTGAATTTTCAGATCGACCGTATCGTATAGTAAAATACATCACAGGCGGTGAGTTGCAAAAGATCTGGGGTGGTGGTAAAAAAGGTAAAAATAGTTTTGCGGTTGATCCACCGAATGCGGTGTTGTCAGCTGCAAGCCAAAAGCCTGTGATTGTGGTTTTAGATGGTATGCAGGTGGATAAATCGCTGGTGACATTCTATTTTTCCTCCACCCACGTATTATCGTCGGGTCCATTAAATAAATTTTCACTGACGATCGACCCCGTGAATTGCAATTGTTGCATAATATGCTCCGGCAAAGTAACTTGTTGCTGTGATGAGGGGTGTACGGCAAAATGCTCATGCTGATTAGTCTTAAATAGGGTTGATCGGCTCCACACCTTTTCTTGGCCGCAGGGACACACCGTAGAGAAACTTAAACCCATACCTGACAGTGTATGGCAAAACCAAACCGGCGCGTCCATTCGCCAAAAGAAAAAAAATGCGCGTGGCGAGCACGGTCCCGTTGATCAAGCTCCCAGTGAATTGCATGTGCGGGTGGCTGTTGCTCGTCGAACTGGACTACCTAATCAAGTATGATTGCGCTTTTTCTACAGCCCTGCCTTGTGTAATGTTCGCACCAAAGGATGACGGCAGCCTCAAAACAACGGGTGTCTAAATCACTTTGGTAGGCAGTGTTAGTTAATAACAGTCATGGCTTTATAGCCAGCATCCGTTAATTGCTGTTTAAGTTTATCAGCTTCGCCAACACCGTTTAGTGGACCCATTTTAACCAAATAAATAAAATAGCGTGATCGTCTTGCGGTGATAATTTTGATAGATTCAGGTGCATTGATCTGTAATTTTCTTTGTAGGTTAGTTGCGTTATTTTTATTTCTAAAAGCACCAAGTTGTAGGTAAATATGTGGTTGATGATTAAGTCTTGGGGTTGCAATTTTTTGCCCAGGGGTTATGGTGCGGACTTCGACCAGGGCTGTGCCATGACGAATCATATCGAGTTTTTTCGCCGCAGCGTATGATAAATCAATAATTCGATTAGGCGCAAAGGGCCCTCTATCGTTAATTTTCACAATGACTGAACGACCGTTGGATAGGTTGGTGACTTGGGCGAAGCAAGGCAAGGGCAGTACCGGACTGGCGGCAGTCATGGCGAGCATATTGTATGGTTCGCGGGTGGAAGTCAGTCGGCCATGAAATTTTTTGCCATACCATGAGGCAATGCCGCGTTTGCGATAGCCAACAGCTGTTTTAAGAACATAATAGCGTTTGCCAAATACCACATATGATTTTGGGTTTCCATAACGGCTTTTCGGCTCATACTTAGGAACTGCATTGGGGATATAGTTAACATTCACAAAGTGTGATGGTGGTCCATCGCTATGGCGGATGTTGGATTGACAACCATTTAGCACCACTGAGGTTATGATGGCGATAGCAATACATTTTATATATGACAGCCTTGTCATAGCTTCCCTATTCATTTATTCATACTCAAACAACGAAAGCAGATTGTACCCACTAAACGCATGCTATGCAATGATGGTTGTGGTAGTATGCCTGCAAATATAGGAGGACAATATATGTCAAAAGAAGATTATGTCATAGGTGTCAATGCGGTGACTGATTTTATCAATCACAGTCCTGAAAGTGTATTGTTGTTAAAAGTTGCCCATGCAAGCTCTAATACCCGCATAAACGCATTGGTTAAAGCGGCTAAAAAGCATGGGATTTCAGTTGAAAGTAATAAAAAAGAAACCTTAAATCGCTTGGTTGGTGAACAACATCAAGGTGTTGTAGCCGTTTGTAAGGCTATTACAACATATGCTGAAGCTGATTTACCGTTATTATTAGAAAAAGCATCGGACACTCCTGTTGTTTTAATTTTAGACGGAGTTAAAGATCCTCATAATGTAGGTGCATGTATGCGCACCGCGAATGCATTGGGTGTAGATATTGTGGTGGCTCCTAAGGATCGGGCTTGTGGTTTAACACCAGCCGCTAAAAAGGTAGCTTCTGGGG
>JABABC010000114.1 GCA_014238445.1 Coxiellaceae bacterium | reverse complement strand
GGGTGTGTCAACCCTTGGTGGAATAATCTTAGTTTTTGCAGTGTGTTTAGCAAGAATAAACTGAGTGTTATCATTATCCTCAATGCATGTCCTGTTGCCTTCTGGTGAAGCTGTTTTATGTGTATTCTGAGAGCTGCGAGGTGGTGTTTTAGGCGGTGACTTGGAGTTAGACTCATCACCAGTTGTCGTGTAGCCATCGCTTGTTATGCTGTCAGAGCGTCTCCGGCGAGGAACTGATTGTGCAATTAAATGCTGAATATCTTGTAGGGGAGTGGCAAGGTCTTTTTTAATTAAATCTTTTAGAGAGTCAAACTCTTCCTCTGATATTTCAGATAGAGGTGTATTATTAAATGTATCTAATTTGTGTATGATATTGGAGTAATTAATGGATACACTCCGGTTGTAAAGCTCTTTAGTTTCGCCATTTATCCACAACATAGTGTCTGTAAATGTTTTTCGGTGAGTTGTGATGATATTATGCACCATAATTTTAAGTCTAGTTTGGCGCGACCAAGTGGCAGTAATTTTTTTAGCAGCTTCTACAAAACGGTTCGCATGCATGGCTTTTCGTGTGTACAACGCCCAGAGTGACTGCGAAATTTGGCTGATATCGCTAGGTTGTATGAATATTAGATCCCTCTGGTCACGTTGGTGAATGGTTTGTTCTGTCGATGTTCTTAGTTGTTCTTCCAGGTTTGGGTTGCCAGCAGTTATGACAATACCACTTTGTACTTCATTAATGCTTCCTTCAAGTGACAGGTAGTCACGTCTAAAATTATTTTGCATAATGAGTGTGGCAGCGGCTTTAATATGGTCAGTAACAATGCCTTGGTTAAGTCCTTCGATATCCTTGTCAGTAATTGAAGTTGTCGATGCCAGGATGGTTTCTTCCGGTGTTAGAAAAGGCAGAGGAGGTAATGTTACGTCCAGTTGGTTGGATGTCTTTGAGGGTAATGAGGGATAGTGACCGTAGGTTTTCTGATAGTGAGAGACGTATTTCTCCCCTTTATAAAAGTGTTCAAAGATGGGGTTAGACCAGTAAGGCTCAAAAGGAGGAGGGGATGGATGGCTGACTAATGTTTCTGTGCCATGATGGATTGTCTGACTTGCTAAGTTAGTGACTACCTGGTCAGTAAACTTGACGCCATCACTTTTCCAAGGAGTTACCATACTACCTTCGGTATACACTTTCATCACGGAACATTGATTGTCAGGACGGGTAAGTTTTACTGTTGCGATCAGTTTGATTCGCGACGTAACTTTAAACCTGTGGCGTGGAGAGGATGATTTTTCTAAACTATTCACAGAGGGTGATTGCTGCATTTCTTGTGATAATTGATCCTGTAGGTGTTTTATGTATGCAGCATGTAGTTGAAAGTTCTTGTCGTAGGCGCATAGAATTATAGATTCCGTTTGTAATTCATGCTGATTCTGACTTTCGTCAAGGTAGCGGACACTTATGGACTTTTGTTTTAAAATGTCGCTTTGAGGGTCATTTGCATTGATGGAATTATAGGGTGATTGTACTGTGCCGCGAATAAAATTAAACTGACTCCTCTGTTCATAATGCCCTATTTGCTGCCAGAGCCAGCTCGTTAGAAAGCGACCATTGATTTGCATCTCGCAACTTTGATAACAATGTGCTCTTAGCTCATTATTAATTTCTGTGTTGAGTATGGCTAGGCTATGTGAGTTGGGTTGGAGATGTTTGACGTATTCGATAGGTTCAAGCCGTACGTTTTTTTCAGTATCAGTATGTGGATAGACTTTTAGGAGAAAGCGTTTTGTTTCGTCATCAAACTCGGACGTCCATAGTTCGTTGATTTTCTCTTGGATTGCCTGACAGACATCTTTTAGGTGTGAGATATGTTCTGTGCTGGTTGGTACGTAGAGTGTATTGCGACTCTGATGGTGGCGATCGCCAAAACCTTCAAAACAGTTAAAGTTAAGTTTATCATCGGGTAATAAAAAAGGGTAACCTAGTTGATGTAAATCAATCAGTGTTTTAAGGGAGTCGTAAGCCATCTCACGCGCTGTTGGAAGGTCATAATAATGGGCGCCTAAAGTTGCGCGCCCAGGTTGCTTGTTGGATGTGATCGCATTAGTACCATCAGCAAGGTGTTGCGGTGCAATCATAGCAACGGAATAGCCATCTTTAAGTAAAGTTAAAGCCACGGTGCAGCCCGCAATTCCTGCGCCTGCAATAACAAACTGGGGCTGTTTCATGGTGCCTCTCTTTGAGATCGTAATAGAGTCTATCATCACGCATTGTGCTTATTTCGCGCTATTGTAGCACGATTTTTATGGGTTTAAATTAAGGGTTTTTTCTAGTATATATGTAAAAAAAACTGGGGGTCGTGCTATAAGTTTATATTATTCTTGTAGATAGCGATGTTTTTTGATTTCTAAAGGGGATGAAGTTTATCTTAAGGAAAAATTAAATTAATGAGGGAGGCCGAAAAGTGTGGTGTTATCGCATTTTAATAAGGTGAGCTCATTAGCACTGTCGATTCCTATGGATGGGTGTAATGCCCCCCGTTAGTCAAGCCGCCAATAAGGGAG
>JABABC010000216.1 GCA_014238445.1 Coxiellaceae bacterium | reverse complement strand
TCACGGATGTGCAACGCGTGATTGTGGTCAGCATGAATTACCTCAGCGTGCCTGCCACAATGAAAGCCATTAATAAAAACACTGACCAAGCGTATATTGCTCGCTATGCCTTAGGTCGTGATTATCACAAGTTATTGCGCAAACGCCTCGATCGACTCGCTCAACGCATCACACAAGCCGTTGCATCTCATGGCTATCGTGCCTTTTGCGATAGCGCACCCATCCTTGAAAGAGCGCTAGCACGCAAAGCGGGTATTGGATGGGTAGGTAAAAACACCATGATGATGAATCGTAAACAAGGTTCTTGGTTTTTCTTAGGTGAGCTCTTTACCAACCTCCCCTTACCGACCGATGAACCCATCAGTGATCATTGTGGTAGTTGCTCGGCGTGCCTCACGGTATGTCCCACACAAGCGATCATTAAACCCTTCCACCTCGACGCACGTCGTTGCATTGCGTATTTAACCATCGAACACAAAGGCTC
This sequence comes from Coxiellaceae bacterium, assembly GCA_014238445.1. Taxonomy (GTDB): domain Bacteria; phylum Pseudomonadota; class Gammaproteobacteria; order Coxiellales; family Coxiellaceae; genus UBA9148. Next base: position 1,062 of record JABABC010000216.1, on the reverse strand, counting down.
AATCGACCCCGCACTCAGACCACTCATTGGCAACCGTGTGTTTGGGTGTGACGATTGTCAAATCATATGCCCATGGAATAAATTTGCTAAGCTCACCTGTGAAGCGGATTTCAAACCACGACATCAACTAGACCAATCACAACTTATAGACTTGTTTTTATGGGATGAAATCACCTTCTCAAAAAATACCGAAGGCTCCGCCATTCGACGCACCGGTTACATAAACTGGTTAAGAAACCTAGCCATTGGCTTAGGCAATGCCTCGCATGACCCAAATATCATTCACGCCTTGAAACAACGACAAACACACCCTTCCAGCCTTGTTCAAGAACATGTGACCTGGGCGATCAACCAACAACAACAAAAAGCGACGGCATAATGCAGCAAAACAGCCGATCGGCTGTTAACCTACAGCGATTAGCATTAAAATCACATTAAGATAAAATTAATTGAATAAAATAACAAATATTCACTTCTCATCGTCTTTAAGCGCAAGGTAGAATTCACACATTCAGATCACTAGCGACACTGACCTAACGATGCCCCTTTAGAGTGACATACCATCACATAACCATAAAACATAAACACAGAACACCACCATGGCTATCCCGCTCCTAGAACCTCACTATCCACTAGCATCACCCTATCACGAGCATCATGACCCTTTAGCTGGCACGGAGGAGTCCACCTCACCCATTGAAGCATTCGAAAGAGCTCCGAATCAAAACCAACTGTTATTACGTTCTGCCAACCATTTATTACATCATGATAATATCGAGGCAGCGATTGAACTGCTAGAACGATTATCTCGGGATATTGATCAATTCAGCTATTATACCGGGCAAGCACTATTAGGTAGTATGTATCAATCTCAAGGTAAGGACGTTATCAGCTTGAGGTGCTTTTCTCTCATTCCAGAGTCACACCCTACTTTTATCAAAACACAACAAAACAGTGCTGTGATTTATCTAAAACAGAAGCTATGGAAACAAGCGATTCACTGCCTGGCAAAAACACCCCTTCATCACGATGACTACATTGACACCCAAGTTTCCATCATCT
>JABABC010000207.1 GCA_014238445.1 Coxiellaceae bacterium | reverse complement strand
TGAATCACAGAAACTGCCCCCCTTAAATACGAGCTTAGGCCTAACATGACACACAAAAAATCAACCGGTAGTTACGGTGCAAAAGATCTTGAAGTACTGAGCGGATTAGAACCCGTCCAGCGTCGGCCAGGCATGTACACGAATACCATAAACCCGAATCATCTTGCACATGAAGCCATAGATAATAGTGTCGATGAAGCCATTGCCGGCTTTGCATCGACTATTGACATTACATTACTCAAAGATGGCCAGATTGAAATCAGCGATAATGGCCGAGGCATGCCAATCGATAAACACCCAGTACATAAAGTATCAGGTGTTGAATTGATTTTAACTCGACTCCATGCAGGCGCTAAATTTTCCAGCAAAACTTATGAATTTTCAGGTGGTCTACACGGCGTTGGGATTTCCGTGGTCAATGCGCTCGCCAGCACATTAACGGTTCACATTAAAAAAGATGGCACCGTCCACACCATGTCTTTTAATGATGGGCAAAAAATCAGTGAACTTAAAAAAACTGATACCTGTAAAAAAAACGACACTGGCACAACCATTCGTTTCCTACCCAACCCAACGTATTTTGACTCTCCCACCTTTGCTATCGCAGATTTAAAAAAAAACCTCAGAGCAAAAGCTGTTTTATGCCCCGGCTTATTCATCAGCCTTCATCAAGAAAAAACAGGCAAAACTGATCAATGGCATTATGAAGACGGCTTAAAAACCTATCTGCAAGATACGTTAACCGGCAAGGAACTCATCCCCGAAAATGTCTTAATTGGAAGCTTTAAAGCCAGCTCAGAAACTGCTGATTGGGCATTAGCTTGGCAAACGGATGGTCTAGACATTACCACCGAAAGCTTTGTCAACTTAATCCCCACCATCCAAGGTGGCACACATGTCAATGGACTACGCACTGGCTTACTTGAATCGATTAAAGACTTTTGCGAAGCCCATAAATTGCTTCCAAGAGGCACCAAGCTCGTTGCCGATGATGTCTGTGGTTTCTGTAACTTTGTCATCTCCATCAAAATCAAAGACCCTCAATTCGCAGGCCAAACTAAAGAACGTCTCTCATCACGTCAATGCGCTGCTTTTGTCTCTGGTGTTGTTAAAGATGACTTTAGCCTCTGGCTACACAACCACGTTCAACTGGGCACTCTCATTGCTCAAATTGCTATTGATAACGCGCAAAAAAGAATGCGTATTAGCAAAAAAATCGCTCGCAAAAAGATCACCTCTGGACCCGCACTACCCGGAAAACTCGCTGACTGCAGCGAGCAAGATATTCAATACAGTGAGTTGTTTTTAGTAGAAGGAGACTCTGCTGGCGGATCAGCCAAACAAGCGCGTGACCGTATTTTTCAAGCCGTGATGCCTTTGCGCGGAAAAATCTTGAACACTTGGGAAATCGATTCAGAACAAGTACTCGCATCCAATGAGGTCCATGATATTGCTATTGCACTGGGTATGGACCCAGGAACCAATGATTTATCAGGGCTACGCTATGGCAAAATCTGCATTCTTGCAGATGCCGACTCGGATGGCGCACACATTGCCACCCTACTGTGCGCACTCTTTCTTAAACACTTTAGTGCATTGGTTGAAGCGGGTCACCTCTACGTCGCTATGCCTCCCTTGTTTCGAATCGATGCAGGACAACGAATTTTTTACGCTTTAGATGAGGATGAAAAACAAGGCATCTTTGATCGACTGGAAGCTGAAAAAAATAAAGCCAAAATCAATATCCAACGCTTCAAAGGTTTGGGTGAAATGAACCCCATGCAATTACGTGAAACCACCATGAACCCCTCAACGAGAAGGCTCATCCAACTCACAACCAAGCACCACGACAGTGATGCCATTATGGATATGTTGCTCGCTAAAAAACGCTCTAAAGACAGAAAGTCTTGGCTGGAAAAAAGGGGGGATCTCGCTGACCTCTAAGTCTGCCTATCTTTACACACGATAATACACCTGCGATTCCGTTGAAACAGCATCTAACGGCACATCCCAAGGCTCTACAGGTATCGCATCAACGCATTGAAAGGCATATGCCAGCCCAATCAGCCAAGGCTTATTATCTGCTTGCGTCAAAGCCGTTGTTAGCGCACGATCATAAAAGCCACCTCCGCGCCCCAAACGACAACACTGCTTATCAAAAGCCACCAAAGGCAAAAACATCACATCTAATTCACTCCAATTAACTGGCTGCTTATTTTGCAAAGTTGGCTGCATAATGCCATGCGCAGCTTCTGAAAGAGGGTCATCCATTTGATAAGAATAAAACAACAAAGAACGATCACTCATGACAGGTAAATACAAGGCAACACCTTGCTGACATAAGGCTTGCATTAAATATATTGTATCCACTTCATTTTCATGTGCACTGTATAAAGCAACTTTTTTCGCTTGCTGAACATAAGGGATTGATAATACATTCTCAGTGACCTGCTTAGAACAAGTCATGACATGTGGAGGCTCCAGTAAGATACGTTGCTCGCGCAATGATTGCCGAATAGCTGTTTTTGAAATGATAAGCCCTCCGAGATAATGCAGTAGACCTGTCTTTGAACCCTGTGGCTCAGGTGGGAGTCGACGGAATCACATCAGGCTTTCTTTTAGAGAGACTAGCTCAACAGTGATACACAATAAATCCCATAACAAGTAATTATCGGTTCAAAATATAATAACCTACTACTCTTACCGCAAAGGGCAAAGCCATTATATCGTGATTTCTTCCTCGACACCTAGGAATTTTTCAATTCTTTTTTGCAAATCTTGCAGGCGCTTATTCATCACATTGATATAATTATTATTTTGCTTTTTCAGCAATAATAATTCATGGGTAACATTTAATGCGGAAACCACGGCCACTTGATCAGTGGTTGAAATACTACCCGACTGTTTTAATTGCTTCATATTATCTTGTACCACTCTAGCTGCTTCTTGCAGCTCTAACACTTCACTTGCTGGGCACTTAATACTGTACTTGCGATCCAAAATCTGTATGGTGATTAAATTATCTACTGACTCAGTCATAGAGAAGACTCCTTAACTTTTTGAATTAAATGCTTTAATTGCAGTACTGCACGCTGTTTCTGAGCTGAAATTGCATCGCGCTCTTTAATCACATTGTACACTTGCTTTCGCAACGCTTTATTATCCGCTGTTAATTGTTCAACAGTACGCATCAAACGATCCACATGCGATTCAAGTTGATTTAATTCCACACTACTATTCATGAGCGCTGTTACTTCCATTACTGATATCCCTGTATAAATTCAATAACTAAACTATCTATTTTAATCTATCACTACAAGAATAGTCAGTTCATGCCACTAGGTCAATATCTCAACAAACAACAGGCTGAGTTTTTTCTGCTAACCACTCAACTTCTTCTTGTGTTAATTTCGGCGCAATTTTCTCATAGACCCGCTGATGGTAAGCATTTAATGCACTTATCTCTTCCGCATTCAACGCATTCAGATCAATCAAATTCACATCATAGGGTACTAAGGTTAAATCCTCGAATTGATAAAAAGGACCATGACTCGTTGGGCTACCCAATACTGAACAAGCCTCTTTGACATAACACAAATTTTCAATCCGAATACCATAATGTCCTTCTATATATAAACCCGGCTCATTACTTAATATCATTCCAGGCTGCAATGGCACGCCAGAGTATGCCTGAGAGATTCGCTGAGGCCCCTCATGCACACAGAGATAACTGCCCACACCATGTCCTGTCCCATGCCCGAAGTCACAATAAGCCCCCCATATTGGGCGATGGGCAATCGCATTGAGGTGCTCGCCCGTCGTGCCTGACGGGAAAATAGTATTCGCTAGCGCAAAGTGGCCCTGTAATACCAACGTATAATGCTGCTTTTGCTGCTCTGTTGGCTGCCCTAAATGAAACACACGCGTAATATCGGTTGTACCAGAAGGGTACTGCCCCCCTGAGTCTAGTAACAATAACGATTGATCTGTAATTTCTAAGGCACTCTTCTCGCTAGCTCGATAATGAATAATCGCACCGTTCTCTGCAAATCCTGCAATAGTTGCAAAACTCAATCCGCGACAAGCCGATGACTGATAGCGAAAAACCTCTAACTGATCTGCCAAACTGACCTCAGTTTGACCCTGCCAATGCTGCTCTAACCATATCCAAAAACGCACCAAGGCTACGGCATCCAGCTCGTGAGCATCAATAGCGCCTTGTAACTCTACAGGGTTTTTACAGGCTTTCATCCATGTAATGGGTGAATCCCCCAACTGCGCATCAGCGTGTGACACTGCTTGAAACATCCACCAACTAGCTGTTTGGGCATCCACCAAGATCGTTCCACTTAACTGCGCCCAATCTGATTCGACAGCATCGTAAGGCCGGATACCCACTTGGCATTGCTGAAAATAATCCCGCTGCTCGTCAGTCAGTACAGATACATCCATGTACAATGTGGCAGACGTTTGTGTCACCACAGCATAACTGATCACCAAAGGGTTAAATTCGACATCTTTCCCTCTAATATTAAACAACCAGCAAATAGCGTCTAACATACTCACAATATGAGCTTCCATACCCTGCTCTTGTAAAACAGCTCGGACGCGTGTCAATTTACTCGATACCGTTTCACCGGCTAATGATTCTGGATGCAACTGAATAGGCTGAGGCATGAGCGGCAGTTGATCTACCCAAGCAGCATCAATTAAATTCTCAGATATTGCCACTAATTCAATGTGATGCTCTGACAATGTCTCAAGCCAGCGTTCTGCTACCGCAATGGCGATTAACTTTGGATCCACGCCGACACGCAATCCCTGCGCATGTACCACAAGCCATGCCAATATTTCAGTGGATGCTGCACCCTGTTGCATTTTCATCAAAGAAAAACAAGCACCATCCAACTCTTGCTCGGCTTGCAAAAAATAACGAGGATCTGTCCACAAATAGGCCTCACTTAAACCCACTAAAACATCACCTGCTGAACCAGTAAACTCACTTATCCAAACGCGACGCTGCCAACACGCTGGTACATATTCATTATTATGAGCATCAGTACCTGGCACATAATAATAATCCAGCTGATGTGCCTGCATTACGGTTCGTAATGCGGTTAATCTCTGCTTCGACTCTGAACTGCTCATCGTGCTTTCAATCCTATTGTTACGGGGAATGGGCAGTATAAGCGAAACACCACCCAGATCCTAACACTAAACCACGCGGTGCTTTGATAATCTCAGCATTTCCATTACCATAAGTGCATTTTCTTTCATGCATCACTTGGAGCATGTACCATGCAGCACTATGATCTTATTATCATT
>JABABC010000206.1 GCA_014238445.1 Coxiellaceae bacterium | reverse complement strand
ATCTTGACTGAGCCCATTAATCCATTCTATAAAATCTTCATTAGCTTGAGGCATACAGAAATCTGTCATAAAATTCTCCCATCATATTTTTTTGTGTATCTAAGGTAGATATACGATAGCTTGTCCTATAAATTTCATACGAGAGTGACGCTTACAAAACTGACCTGATCAGAGTTTCTACGTATAATATACATAAGGGCGCGGTGATGTCCATTAATTTAAGCAATTTTGGTGAGCTTCTTAAGCGATAAAATAGCACGTAAAACAGTGTGTTAGGTGTGTATTGTTCGGGATAATTAACTGAGCTTAGGATTATGAGTACCTCATGATCACCGGAGTGATCGGTGTGGCGATCTCTGTGCTGACCGTCGACTAGCATTGAACTCCATTTGAGTATGATGATGTATTTGCGATAGAACCATAAAACGCAAAGGTGTAGTTGCTGTGACACTCACGGCACTTTTTCCGATACTGAGCATGTTCATGGTAAAGACCCACTGTATTTTGCTTTATCATGCGTGGTGATCAGTATTGCATGCTGGCGTTTGTTGTTCGTGTCCCTCCGGCAAGCATGCTATAAAAGAGCAAGCTAGATCTATCACACACGCTTACTCGAAAAACAAGGTATAGCTAATAACACGCTGACAATGCTCTCAAAAAAAACAGGATTAAATCTGCTATAATGACGCTGAAAGACGATATTTATCGAGCAAAACCATGAATGATGATATCCATACATTAATCAACCGGCACTATGATATAAGCCGGCTCACATTTAGTCCGCCATTTCATTGTATACTCGATGATGTGATTTACTCTAATCTTTACAATGCCTACACCCTTGTGCAGGTTCCAGGTGAACGTTTTTTTATCTTAACGGCTAAAGAAGCGCTGCCATTAATTACAGACGACTATCTTGCAAAAGAATGCAAAACCTTTATCACTCAAGAAGCTCAACACGCCAAGATTCACCATGCTTATAATCAAGCCTTAATTGACTCACACTACACCCGCGCCAAGGAGATCATTGAACGATGGGATGAAACATTTGAACCATGGACCAATCCTAATCTGCCTCTTAAAAAACGATTACTCTTTGTCGTTATGGCTGAAATTTTCACGGCCCACATTGCTGAGGATTTTTTTGAACGTTGGCATGGCCAGTGGGATCGACTTAACAATGACATTGCCCTCCTGTTTTCATTCCACAACGTCGAAGAAATTGAACACAAAAGTCTATGCTTTGATCTCTTCGCACACCTCTATCAAGAACCGCCTAATGCCGCCAAATACCAGACTGAGTGGATCGAGTTTAAAAATACGATGATCCAACACACCCTCCACACCACCACCTACTTCACTGCTTGTGATGCCTTACTGAATCACGAACCTATTCCTAGGCACCAAGCTATTAAAGCTTACCTGACTGCTAACGATGGCATTTTTTCTGACGGTGATCTGTACCCTAATTTCCAATCAGAAACATTCCACCCCTGGAACAATGACTCACGGCACTGGATCACACTCTGGGAAAACGAATGGCTTCCCAGACTACAGCACAACAACCGTTAAATACTCTGAAATTTCTTGAAATTCCTATAGCATTGATCAGAGTTTTGCCCTAATATGGCGCCAACCTTGTCTGAGGCCCCGTATGATACATACATTAATGACGCGCTAAATAGGAAAATCATTATGAATCAAGAAATTATCATCATTGGCATCTCAGGGGCTTCTGCCTCAGGAAAAAGTCTTTTAGCCCACACCATTGTTGATGAGCTAGGTACTGATGAGGTAGCCATCATTTCCGAAGACAGTTACTACAAAGACCTCACTCATCTCAGCATGGAGGATCGCGCAGCAGTTAATTTTGATCACCCTAATGCACTGGACCACAGTCTCCTCCTAGAACACTTACAAGCCTTACAACGCAATGAAATGGTCGATGTGCCGATCTATGATCACAGTAAACACTTACGCAAAGAAATCACTCGCAAGGTGGGCAACCATCGGATTATCGTACTCGAAGGCATCTTACTCTTTGTCGAGCAGCGCCTACGCGAATTAATGGACATTCGCATCTTCATGGATACCGCCTTAGATGTATGCCTACTCAGACGACTCAAGCGTGATACAACAGAACGTGATCGCTCTATACACTCTGTGATTGAACAATATGAAAAGACGGTTCGCCCCATGTACATGCAGTTCATTGAGCCTTCCAAACGCTATGCTGACATTAACGTTCCTCGTGGTGGTGAGAACCGCATTGCAATCGATATGATCAAAGCGAAAATGCGTGAACTTCTAGATGCGGAAATCTCTTCGTAATCACCTGTTCACACTTAACACTCACTTTCTTTTACAGTAAAACATAGCTGGACTATTCTGCAACTGCATCACTCTTGTATTCAATGAGACACTCATCATTATTTTGAGCATTTCAGCGGATTCTCCTAACTCTCCAGGCTTTATGTGAAAAGCAAAAAATAAATTTTTCAACTACAATGACAGATATGACGTCCTTTTAGGAGAGAGCGATGAACTACCCAGCCATTTTGGCCCTCAGTGTATTGTTCATAACACCCATGGTGTTGAGCAAAGACAACAGCGTTTGGATACCCATCCACTTTTAGATTTCACAAGACAGTCAGATCACCAAGATGGGGTTATGGATCTGCTCTGACCCAAAATCCTATAGTATGGGAGTGACTGTGCCGCTAACGCAGACATCCTCAAGAAGTATTCCCTTAAACTCAAGCTGTAAAAGCTTTGGATTTTATCCATTACCCTACCCGGGCACAGGAGCATACGTTAAACCAGCCATCACCGGGATCAATACCATTAACTACATCATACATACAACATGCACATTGACCTTTAACAGCCAAGTTTACACGCTTGACTATGGAAGTGTCGTTAATATTAATCATGCAAATAGTCATAAAAGTAATGACGCTACCATCACATGCAAAAAAACACGACTTAACGCCAGTCACTAGGCATGAATAACGGATAAAAAAGATTAACAGAATATTATTTCAATGCTTTAGTCTTTCTAATATTGCCAGGTTGTCATTTTTTTGAGATTGTTTTCATCCCAGAGTGGTCATTAGAACCTTTCTAATGACTCACTATGAACCACTGAATTAAGGATGATGACATGGATAGGTCTAAGGTAAAACTATCAGATGAGCAAATCAGCGATCTTTCGCGTCGTTTTTATTTAACAGGATTATCTTCATACCAGGAGACTAATACTGATTGTTTGCAGTTAAGTGTATTAAGTTACAATGACAACTTAGTTGACTTTTATTTTCAAGGTATCTTACTGCAACACCATCATTATGCGTTAGTATTGACTGAAGGATTACGAGCACCTGATACGGTGGTATCTGATCAGGCAACACAAGCAGCTGATGCTTTTCGTGGTATTTCTCATCCAGTTGTTCAAGCGCCTATTCTTATGGCAGATAAGTTTATCGCTTTGCTTAAACAGCAGGAGACACGTTCGGATTTGTCATTAGCTTTGGCATACGCTAACCTGCAATTGACACGATTAGAATTCTCAGTTGCGAGTCGATTATTGGCAAGAAAAATCTCCTATAATTATCGTGAAAATACTTACAATGCTATTCAAGCATCAGCTCAGGCTAGAGCTTTGGTAAAGCGTATAGAAGTCGGCCTGCTCATGTACTCCAATCCATACAGTGCATTGCCAGTGATGGGTATGAAACACGGTGAATTACAGAAAATTTACCCTGATTTATCTGAAGTATCGATTCGACGAGTCGTGTCAGTGGTGCCTTATTTACTGTGTTTAGTGCATGATACCAGTATAACACCCAGCCTTATCGATCGTGTTGTCTCTAGCTTCTCCAGCTTATTAGATCCAGTTGATTTTGAGGCCAAACAAACCCTGGATGCGCAGGAGATTGTTATACAGCCAGCCGCAAAAGATGAATGGCTGGGGTTATATATAAAAAACTCGACGGATGGAGCTCGACTCCCAACTGTCAGTGATTATAATTGGGAGATGCGGGAAGATAGAATAGACCTTGAACGATTACCAAAGCGCATAGTTGCTTGGAATGGTGTTAAACGGGTTTTGCAGCAGTCGCTAAAACTATCTCAAGAACAAGTGGAGCAGGTGCTGACACATTGGCTAACCGATAAAATGATTGAAGGTTATCTTAACACCTCTGTTTTAGATCCCTGTTTCGTTCATGATAAACATGAAAAAGAGTCTGTTTATATGACACACTTTTTTAAAAAAATGATTTATGACCACCTGATCACCCCTAACGGGAGTCGCCCCGCTCACCAGCTTATTTTATCTCTCATGCAGACATACGATGGCAAGCATCTTTTAACACACTCATTAGATGTAATGGCCTCAGCATTTATAAAACAATTTCGAGAAGTGATGAAGCATCGATTGATTGCCATGAATGATGGTGCGTCATTAGAACGCATACTAAAAAACATGGGTGAATCTATCGATAAAATTGATTGTATTATTTGTGACAAATCGATGCCACTATCACACTCAAAAAACACAAGGCTTAATGATATTATTGACATTGGCCTTGAAGAATCAGAAAGGCAATTGGAGCAGCTCAACACAACCTTTGACCTTAGGGCTGTTGCTGTCTCTAGAGTGTCATCTACCCCCAATAGAGGGAAAAAGAAAACGGCTTCACAATCCAGCAACAAACCCAGATCAACGACCAAGCCATCTGAAGATAAGGCGGACTGGTCATCAACAAGGTCAAGCAGCTTTAAGACATCGTTTAATGGAAGAGATACCACCAGGCCGATGAGTTATGCCACGTCAATGCGCTCTTCACAGCATACGAGATCTTCACTGATGAGTTCATCAAAAAGGGGGGCTTCAATCAATGACACCCACGAAAGCACTAAACCCGACTGGCGATAATTTCCAAAGGACAAGGTGACATCAGAAACCCATACTGAATATAATATGTGACAATCCACCATAGCTATTCATCTTAGACCCTACCTGTTTAGTGTTACGAGTATTGCGGTATTCAGAAAAAGATCGCTGAAGGGTCTCAACAGCCAAATGCATGGCATCTGGATCAGACAACATTGGTGCGCTTCAGAGCGGAAAGGGTTGTTAATGCCATTAAGCAAATACAGCACGCCTCACACAAGAACACGCAAGATGTCTCGCACCAAGGTCGGCCCTTGATAAATTAAACCTGTATATAATTGCAATATCGTTGCGCCTGCCTTCATTCGATTCAGCGCATCACTCGACGTCATGATACCGCCAACACCGATCAAATCCATCCTGCCACCTACTTGCTGTCGGATACGATCAAGCATGTCCGTTGACACTTGTGTTAACGGGGCACCACTCACACCACCTACCTCATCACCATGAGGGAAAGCTTGTACTTGACGATGATCAATCGTTGTATTACTCACTATCAAACCCTCTATATTGGCTGCCAAAGCACAATCCACAATACCTTCAACATCATCCGCTGTTAAATCCACTGTAATTTTCAATGCTAAAGGGAGTCGCTTTTGATGTATCTCCTGCAAGTCTAATCGCTCTTGATGCAAGGCTTGCAATAAGGCATTCAATAGTTCTGGCGACTGTAGCGCTCGCAACCCTGGCGTATTAGGTGACGAAACATTGACGGTGACATAATCAGCAACAGAAGCAACACGACGCAAACTGTAACGATAGTCCTCTAACGCGTGCTCATTCGGTGTCTCTTTATTTTTACCAATATTCACACCGATAATACCAGGATGACGCTTTCCAGCGAGTTGCTGTACCAAATAGTCAACACCTTTATTATTAAACCCCATGCGATTAATCATGGCTTTTGCTTGTGGTATACGAAAACAACGTGGCTGTGGATTACCTAGCTGAGATCTTGGCGTCACGGTACCCACCTCAACACCCGCAAACCCTAAGCGTAATAATGCAGAAACATGGTCAGCGTTTTTATCTAACCCGGCGGCTAACATCAAAGGGTTTTTAAACGTCAAACCCATACATTGAATAGGTTGACCTAAGGCAGTGACACCTCTCGGTAGCGGCAAATAAGGTAGTAATGATAATATCATTCGATGAGCAAGCTCAGGCTCTAAACGAAATAATAAAGGTCGTAACCAAGCATAAGGAATCACAAAATTAACCTGTGGTGACTAAACATTCTTTTGACCAGATACGCAACATGGCATTACCACCAACCTGTTGTTCATACGCAACTTCTCGCACCTCAACACCAAAATTTTGTTGCTGCAACCGTAACATCACCGGACCCAAAGCTTCATGCATATCACCTTGGGCATTCATTAACGGGTAAACACGCACTTCCTCTGCCACACGACATAACTCCTCCACTAAAACTTCTGAAGAAAGTTCTGCTGCCGTTGATGACAGAGCTAAAAAATCCGTACATAATGCCAATTCAAATTGATCGTCTTTAAATGGTAAAGTGGGCAATGACATCGCTTGATAACGCCCTTCTACACAACCACGCTCATAGTCTTCTAAAAAAATCTGCTTGCTTAATAGCCAATCATTAAAGATAGTATCGAGCACTGAAGCATCATGTCCAGATACACGCTCTTGATGCTGACTGAGCACATCACAATTGAATCGATACAACGAGTCAGCATAGTCACTCACAGCTTGCAATGATTGCTGGTAGAGGCAGTCACCACTCACTATCTGAACACCCTTCTGAGCTAATTCCGCATTAAAACTGGAAATACTACCGGGACAATCCAAAATACGACGCGTCAAATCTTGATCAGACAAATCAAACATTTGATAGTAGTCACGTAGTGCATACACCCAACCGTAGCTTTTCATCCTGTCTGACATTCTCAATTCCTAGCAGTTCAACTTAAAACCTAAACATCATAAACACCTTTATATTATAAAATCAACGCCCACTATCAATATACCGATCCACCACCAAGCCATAGTCATGAAAATAGTATTTTCACACCTTATTCATTGAGTGACACTGTTATCAATCAGTCAAAGCTTAAAACTCATACCCCAGAGTTTAGGACATCCCCGTCTTCTAACAAGGGATCATTTACATTTGAACACTTACTGGCAGTACGATCACCCCCAAAAAACGAGAGTAGATCCGCTATAGAAGGCTTTAGTTCATGCAGAGACACACCCCATGATGACCGTGAAGAAAACAACGAGTGTCTCTGTCCATCCAACTCAGAATCTAATGACGGATCCTCCTCAGAACCGGCTTGATACCGTTCAAACCAGCGCTTAACAGCCTCCCTCACTAACCAACCAGTTAATAATAGGTCAGCTGAAAACCAAACAACCACAACAATGGCATCAAATGCCGACACAGACTCCCATTCGGGTTCTTTCACCTTTGGAATAATTAAGGCATTAAATACTTCCCAAAAATGACTAGGAGCATCGGACACCTCACCTAAGAACTTAGATCCCAAAACCCAAACAGTAAAGGTGGGTATAATAAACCACAGCTTCCAGTCATCCGCCACTCTCATTAACTTCTGGTATAAATCCATCGCATCATTACACCAAGCATGATAATAAGGATTCACAGCGCCTGAATGACTCACGGCCGCCACTAAGCCTTCATACACAACACTCACATAAAACAACAAAACAGCGAAGGTATAGGCACCAAACTCTTCAAATAACGTGAACTCGCCCAAGTTAATAAATGGAAAAACAAAAATATGATCTTCTGACACTTCCCAGGTATTAGCGAGTATCACACTCGTGGTATTTTTCAATGTATAGTTCATTGTAGCCTTCCATGGAACTGGCATTTCACTGTAACCCCAAGCTGCATATAGGACGCCTTCCCAACGACGAATGGCAACTGACTGAATAAATTCAAATGATCCTGGCTCAATACAGCCCTGCGTTGCATTCGGGTGCGTGATGTTTAGCGGCCAATGCGACATATTAAAACACAAGGTCGAGTTAACGTACTGAGAAGCACTATGAGACTCACTCACCCAACCAGCCAATAACGCGGTTGCATCTCTCTGGTTTTCTTCACCCATTAATCGACTTAAATACACCTCTATCCCGCCCCCTTCACTTTTACGACATAACCACCAGGCCGTGAAAGGAACAAATGAGACCAGCAATGTTGTCACAACAGACATCGCAGCTAATCGCTGCAACGTTCTTGCAGCAGGTCTAGAGGGCTGTTTTATATCCACATGGCGAGACAAAAAGCAGAAGGCATCACCTGCTCGCATGAAGGCATAGCTCATCAGTATTGAAATCCAACAAATACTAGCAGGCAACAGATTATTAATCACGTTAGAAGATGCTAACGTAGGAAAAAAACGATCCACAAAACTGCCTGGTGATTGCCAATCGACCACCTGAGGAGGCGACTCATGCAACACCGTTGTAAACCGAGAGACTTGGTTCGCCCAAGGTTCACGAAACACGGCATAAACAATGATAGGGAATACCGCTAATAAAGCTGCAAATACTTCCAAAAAACGTGCTTGCCTATAATGCTTCCAATCACTTTGCCATTGCTCCCTGAGCTCATCATTGGGGATATAAGCTTTCCAGGCTCGCGCACCCCTTATGCAATCATACAGCTGCCAGCTTAGCAACGGTAACACGCCAACTGTCCAGCTTACCTGTAGTACTGTAAATGATAACACTTCGAGATCATGGTAATTCTCCCGTAATGACTTATAATCTGAAGCCACATAAGTTGAAGGTGACCCCACAATATTCGATAGCTGAATGCTAGCAAAAACAAAAGCGCCCCCAAATAATAATGCTTGCCATACCATTTGGTGACGAAAACAATCATAAGCAAATGCCTTGGCAGGCTCTGAGGACCCTTCTTGATCGCTTAAATTATCATCCTCATTATCGAGCGATAGCTCACCCTCCTCTTCCAGGCTAGAACTCGAGGTCGTTAACAGGCTAGAACTCGAGGTCGCTAAATGGACAGGCTCTTGATCATGCGTCTCAACCTCACTGTCTAACGGTGGTAACATAACCTGCATCCAATATTCAAATAGGTGCCGATATTACCAAAAGGGGGCACTTTAATACCTTATCATTTCCTTATGTTACCGAGTAAAAAGGGTATAATGATCCGTTAAGCACGAATGTGCTCAGTATTAAATCAATACGATTCATCAACTTGCATGCCCCATAAGGGCAGCCTATGATATGCCTCAATACTGCCCTCACTACAAGGAACAACATGACACACAAGGAACCCATCGTCATAACAGCAGCAACCCGAACACCCATTGGTCACTTTTTAGGTGGACTGCAATCCATCACTGCCTCGCAACTGGGCGCGCACACGATTCAAGCAACCCTGAATGCATCGCCCATCGATAAAAACACGATTGACCAGGTCATCATGGGGTGCGTTCTAACCGCTGGGCAGGGGCAAGCACCCGCAAGGCAGGCCGCTCATTATGCCGAACTCCCTCAGCACGTCCCATGCACCACCATCAATAAAATGTGCGGGTCAGGGCTCGCTAGCATCTTACTGGCGCACGACCATCTCGTATGTCAGCGTGGAAATAGGATTATCGCGGGCGGCATGGAAAATATGTCACAAGCGCCCTACCTCTCTACCACCACACGACAAGGCGCAAGACTTGGACATACTCCATTACTCGATCACATGATGCATGATGGGTTAGAAGATGCCTACCATGATCGACAGCCCATGGGGCATTTTGCAGAACAATGTGCGACTCGCTTCACACTGTCACGCGAAGCTCAAGATCAGTATGCCATTGAATCCATTGAACGAGCCACGCAGGCAACAGAAGCAGGTTTTTTTTCCAATGAAATCACCCCCATCGAAGTCACACATCGACGCGCAACCACCACAATCACAACCGATGAAGGCTTGCAACATGCACGACCTGAAAAAATGCATACACTGCGACCCGCCTTCAACCCTGATGGCACAGTGACGGCTGCTAATGCCAGTAACTTGTCCGATGGAGCATCCTCCGTCCTGATGATGCGTGAATCAACAGCACTCGAACAAGGCATTCAACCCCTAGCCTTCGTTCGAGGGATTAGCCTGCATGCTCAAGCACCCGAATGGTTCACCACAGCGCCCATTGGCGCCATAGAACATTTACTCAAACAACTCAACTGGACTATTGACACTGTGGATTGCTTTGAGATCAATGAAGCCTTTGCCGTTGTCCCCCTCGTTGCTATGCAAGCCTTAAATATCCCACGAGACAAAGTCAATGTTCACGGCGGTGCCTGTGTATTAGGCCACCCCATTGGTGCCAGTGGTACTCGCATCGTCACTACACTCATTCACGCCCTCCATACGCGTGGACAACACCGCGGTATAGCAACCGCATGCATCGGTGGCGGTGAAGCCATAGCCATAGCCCTAGAAACCCACTAACTCGAGAACGTTATGAAAATACTCACCTCTAAAGTCAAAACCGAAGATCAACAATACCAAGCTAATGCGGCATCCATGCAACAACTGGTGAACACTTTTCGTGAACACACCGCCGTATTGCAACAAGGTGCCAGCGATAACGCGAAACAACGACAACGCGATCAAGGTAAATTATTAGTGAGAGAGCGTATCGAACAGCTCATAGATCCTGACTCTGATTTTTTTGAAATCGGACTCTTCGCAAGCAACGAGGTTTATGATGAATACATTCCAGCTGCAGGTGTAGTGGCAGGTATTGGCATCATCGAAAACACCGCATGCATGATTGTGGCCAATGACGCTGCTGTTAAAGGAGGCACTTACTTTCCTATGACGGTCAAAAAACACTTGCGCGCGCAGGCGATTGCACAAGCCATGCGTTTACCTTGTATTTACTTAGTGGATTCAGGCGGAGCATTTCTTCCGATGCAAGACCAGGTCTTTCCTGACAAAGAACACTTCGGGCGCATTTTCTTTAACCAAGCCCAACTCTCTGCTGATAACCTTCCACAAATTGCAGTCGTCATGGGTTCGTGTACAGCAGGGGGAGCTTATATTCCAGCGATGGCTGATATCGCAATTATTGTGAAACAACAAGGAACTATTTTTCTTGGCGGCCCACCACTCGTTAAAGCAGCCACCGGCGAACAAGTGACAGCAGAAGCCTTAGGTGGCGCAGAGGTTCACTGTCGACAATCGGGTGTTGCCGACTACTACGCTGACGATGACACACATGCACTACAACTCACCCGCACGTGTGTTCACAACCTCAACCTGCCATCCTTATCTGAAAAATCAGTTAGCGTTTTGCCACAATGCCCAGAAGAAGAATTACTCGGTTTAATTCCCACTGACCCTCGTATGCCCATTGAAATGCGAGAAATCATTGCTCGACTCGTGGATGCTTCTGAATTTGACGAGTTCAAACAGTTGTTTGGCACCACCTTAATTTGTGGTTTTGCACGCATAGACAACCACCTGATTGGCATCGTTGCTAATAATGGAATCCTTTTCTCCGACTCAGCATTAAAAGGGACGCAGTTCATTCAATTGTGCAACAAACGTAAAGTACCTCTACTGTTTTTACAAAACACGAATGGATTTATGGTAGGAAAAGCCTCCGAATCAGAGGGTATTGCCAAACATGGGGCCAAGATGGTCACCGCGGTAGCCTGCAGTCAAGTACCTAAATTCACGGTGATCGTAGGTGGCAGCTATGGTGCTGGCAATTACGCCATGTGTGGCCGCGCGTACGACCCAACACTGCTGCTGAGCTGGCCCAATGCACGTATCTCTGTGATGGGGGGCGAACAAGCCGCCAATGTCCTCAGCGACATCAAACAAACACAATGCCAACGCCAAGGACAACCCTGGAACGACCAGCATCGTGAGTCCTTGATGCAAACCATTCGAGAACAATATGAACAACAAGGCAATGCCTGGTATGCCAGCGCGCGACTCTGGGACGATGGCATCATCGACCCTTTGAAAACACGAAATATCCTCAGCATGGCGCTACAAATTGTGCACCAAAACCCTATTCATGACACCACTTATGGCATTTTCAGAATGTAATCAAACCTTAATCCTCTTAACTCAATGTTCTTTATTAATAATAAGTGTTTTTTTGCACAGGATTAGTACGATTCCACCACGCAAATCACAGATAAACATAGCAACTAAATTGTATAGATAAAGGCACTTAGAAGTGACACTTAAGTTAGATTATAGGAATAAAATGGAAGTTACTTTAAAAGTAAGGAACGAGAGAATAGTTTACGTAAAGACATTGGCTTAATATTATGTTTTATAGTTGTTTTTAACTATATCACTAAAAACTATCAGGGCAATAAATTAACAAAACCTTAAAAAATCGTTGTGAATAGTACCACGCGACGAAGAAAAGTCAAACAAAGTAAGAGGGTGATTACAGAAAAAACTCTTCACTGAGAGCCCCCTAAATACTGACAATCAAATTTCAAACTACACGACTGAGGTTGCTGCCCGGCCAAACAAGACGAGCGGGCCTGCTTTAATGCATTATTTCGCTCAAGTGCCGCTCCCTGATAAACCACATTCGTATGCAAATTCATCACGCGGCAATGGTAGCGTGACGGCGAACCATTACCCTGCACTAACGTGGCTCCATTAAAGTACACCTGTCGCTCAGGGGAGCTGACAGACTGGGGCGGCACTGAATGGCAGCTTGTCAAAGCCAAGCTGGCACTCACAATACACCACAACCCACTCAGTTTACGAAATAACACCTAACATCCCCTATCCCTTGACATCTCTTGACCGAAACTTTAGCTTACCACCCTCTGACGGACAATAACCCGACTCATGAGGCGCTCGCGGCAAGCCACGTATCGTACACCTATGAAGACATCATTCACAGCACATCCCTCCCCTTTGCCTTTGATAGCCCCTAACGTCGTGCTGCAAAAACACCCCTGCTCACCTCACCTCCAGCACAGAGTGCAGCAGCAAAGACAAGCTATCTGCCGCATTCTTGATGGAAGTGATGATCGACTCCTAGTCGTGCTAGGGCCTTGCTCAATTCACGATCCTGCTTCAGCATGGGATTACGCCCAACACCTTGCCGCCATACACAATGAACTGGATCAAGAACTACTGCTTGTGATGCGCGTTTACTTAGAAAAACCACGCACAACCACTGCATGGAAAGGGTTCATCAATGACCCTCAACTCAACAGGGAATGTGATATCAACGAAGGTTACCAGCAAGCACGTGAATTACTCCTGCGCATTCAATCACTGGGCGTCCCATGCGGAACAGAATTTCTTCACCTAACCACGCCACACTATATCGGTGATCTCATCAGCTGGTCTGCTATTGGCGCAAGAACGGTTAATAGCCCACTGCACAGAGAGCTCGCCTCAGATCTTCCTATGCCCGTTGGCCTGAAGAACGACATCAACGGCAATATTAGTTCAGCCACAGACGCCATGCTCACAGTGGCTCATAGCCATACCATGACGACACTGAACCAACAGGGTCAAACGGTCATCACACAAACAACCGGCAACCCCTATGGACACGTCATTCTTAGAGGTAGCCAGCAATCAACCAATTATGAACCCTGTCATATCACAGCAACACAACAACAACTGACCCATCGCAACCTGCCAACAACACGCATTATGGTGGATTGCAGTCATGGCAATAGCCAAAAAGATCACACGCAACAAATCAAGGGTGCTCAGAATGTTTGTCATAGCATCGCCCAAGGCAACGCATCGATCATTGGCCTCATGCTCGAAAGCCACTTAGTAGAAGGACGCCAATCGCTACACAGATCACAACCCTTAACGTACGGGCAAAGTATCACCGACGCTTGCATCAACTGGGAAACCACTGAAAACATACTCCGACTATGCCAACAAGCGATCAAGGCACGACGACACAATAGCCCAGAAAGCCAAACCAACTACCAGGCAGCAAACACTTAAGTCGACATAGGTTCTATGCTATATTAATTGGCAAATTCCGTTATCGCAGGGACCAATATGACCAACACAACACCACAGTTTTTCTTTAGCACCTATGCTCGAGCACTCATCAGTGATTGGTTGCCGGTGAAAGCTTGGATACAACAACACACGATCTCTGCCTTAAAAGAGCAACATCAACAGTCCACAGACTCCACTCCCGACCTGCTCAGCGAAGCTCAATTGGATGAAATTACCAGCGGCCCCTACCACACCTTCTTAAAACACACTTATAGTGCCTACGCAAAAATTGTCTATGCTCGCCAACAACATCGTATGTTTACAGATGATGCCTTTAAAGAATTTGCGGCCTCCAATAACAGTAAATTGTCAGCCAAAGAGATGGAAACCATTGCGAACCTCAACTTCACCGAACTACAAAAAGACCTTACCGCAGTATTCACAGACAGCAGTCAAGCTTGGATGACTGTGATCACACAATGGCAGAACGCTATCACACAACCACTCAAACAATACCAACTCACAGAACGAGAAATCGAAGAGTTTATGGCATACGACCCGCTCTCTGAAATACTCAACCGATTCAATGATCTTCACCTTGATACGCCTAAATTCAATAAAAAATCAATGAACTTCGCCGAATTTTTGAGACTTAAAACCTACCTACTCCTCTACAGCGCATTAAGTCGGCAACATATCCCTCACACTCATACCGACCTAACTGCTGCAATCAAACCGCTGAAATCATTATTCACACAAATTGAACAACAAGACAAAGAACTGAATAAGCTACAACTCAGTCAATTTGAAGCATTGGTTTCTCCTCTGGATTTTATTGACCTAACCAGCAAACAATAACACCCCCAAGAGACAGTGATATTCCTGCTGAGCGATGATGCGCCGTTTTTTTCAAATGTGTTGAGTGAATTTTACCCCCCAAGCATACAGACTGACTCAATGGGGCGATTTTTACAGTTGGCTGGGGAAACACCTTCAATTCATGCCGGGTATTACACCAACCTCACTCCAGCTAACGACTACGTGGCCGCCAAAAACTGACTTTTTCTAGTGGTGCAGCAGTGTGGGAAAACTAAAGAAGGTGAGAACATTAGAGGCTTAAGTCGTTAATTTCTGCTGATGCTCTATCAACCGTTCTGCTTGACGACCCATTGTATCATGAATGAAATGAGTGAATTCGCTCCAAAATTGTGTGATGTGACCGGTTGGAAATTGCTCGTTATCGCGGGGCTCTTCACACACTTCTTCCCTATCTCCACTAAAATAGTGCTGCTGTGCATAATTAAATAGTTTCATCTGAGCTTTAAAGGGAATATTGTTAAAGATTTCTTGACTAATGGTATCAAGGGTTTCGTCATCAATACTTTTTATAGATAATTCGTTAAGCATGCT
>JABABC010000201.1 GCA_014238445.1 Coxiellaceae bacterium | reverse complement strand
GATTGGGTGTTAGCGTGTGATGGTTATCACAGTGTGATGCGTGATGCGTGCCACATTCCTTATGTGGGCGAAGACATGCAGTTTAAATTCATTATGATTGATGCACCGCTGGAGTGGGATCATTCATTGGATCCGATGTCGGTGGCATTAGGGGCAACGTGTACATTGGCTTTATTTCCCATGAAGCACTCTGTGCGTCTATTGGCTGAGGTGAGTCGTTCACCGGAGTTTAAAACAGCTGATGCCACGCAAGCGACCTTTATGGCATTAGCTGAGCGTTACTTACCAGGCAAGTTGTTGGTGAAAGAGCCTTTATGGTCATCGCATTTTTGGATTCACGAGCGTTTGGCTGCCAGGTATCGGCATGAGCGTGTGTTATTTGCGGGTGATGCGGCACATGTCCATTCGCCGTTAGGAGGGCAAGGCATGAATACGGGCATACAAGACGTGGTGAATGTGTGTTGGAAATTAGCGCAGGTTGTTCAGGGTCAATCATCGGCTAGCTTATTAAACAGTTATCACGAAGAGCGACGACCAGTGGCTCAGGCTGTGTTATCAGAAACGACACGACTGTCAAAAGTGGCTTTTTCTCGCAGTATCATTGTGAGGGGGTTGCGTAATAGCTTGTTGGCTTGTGTTACACGCATGCGTGGAGTACAGCGTAAAATTACGGCTGCCATGAGTCAGATGGCTTATCAGTATGCCAAGAGTTCGATTGTGACAGGGGGAAGGTTAGCGAGTTTGCGTGCAGGCAGTCGATTCCCCTATTGGCAACCCATGGGTTTACAGCATGGGCTGATCGATTTTGTGGGTGATGCGCATGAGGTGTTTCAGGGAGCAGCATGGTTCACTGTTGTGTCTCCTGAGTCTTTGAAGTTACCTCGTGAATTGAGTGTCCTGTCGCGCGGTTATTGCGTGGTTCGACCGGATGGTTATATTGGATGTGTGAGTGATGATTCAGCCGGTGTCTTGGCGTATGGTCGGCGTGTTTTACAGTAATGAGTGAATGGGTGTGCTGGGTATTGCCTAGAATGCGGCAGGTGAAGGTATCGTGTGATTATAGGCAGTGCTTATGAGGGTTTGTAGCCGTTAGTGTGAACTACCTGGCCCCCCCCGCGCTAGCGCCAATGCCGGGTTGATTAGTGTCTTTGACACCGATGCTGGCCCCGTTATCGTCACTGTTCAGACAGGCTGCTCTTTTTTTACTGCCTGTTACCTTGATTATGAGGTCAACAGCGTCATTGACCCTGACTGTTATATCCCGTGTTGTACCATCAGGGATTAATTGAGCGAGACCCTTTATAAGGGCTGTCTTCAGTAGATCGGATTTTTCATATTGAAAGTGTGCTGCCACGTTAAGGTGAAGTGTATTAGGTAATGAGTCATCTGATGGGTCATCTGGTGGGTAAAGGTAAGCATAGGTGGCAAAAATGTTCGCGCTGAGTTGATCGGATGTGGATAGGTTGGAAGGATTATCCTGTACGCGCGATGTGACACATTGCTGTTGATGATCGTATTGTGTCATCGTCTTAAACGGCGGTTGAGCTGTTTTTTGGCTGTTATCTGCTGTTGGTGTGTGTGTGAGTGTGAGCTCATTCAGAGACGAAACAGTCGGATTGCGATCTAGATAGTATTCTGTAAAAAATTCCTTAAGCGACTTTTCTTTATCATCGTTAAGAGCACCTGGGTAGGGGTCGTAGGTGGGTATTGCGTCGCGTTTAATCGGTTTTTTATCAACCTGCTCTGTTGTTTCTGAGGTTGCTTTGATTCTTTCAATCTCTTTCTCTAGCTTATTGTGACCCATCAATAATGGGGCATGGACCTCTGTTCCTCTTGCCATTATTTTAGCTGTTTCCTTGTCCATTTTTTGTTTCTTTAATCCTGTCTGTATGAGGACTAGTGCCGAATTAGGCTCTTTGCAAAGAGAGTCAATCTGTTTTTCAATAGTAGTGAATGCTGTTTTAGCGCTTTTGAATGCTGTTTTAGCGCTTTTGAATGCTGTTTTAGCGCTTTTG
>JABABC010000133.1 GCA_014238445.1 Coxiellaceae bacterium | reverse complement strand
TATTAATCTTTAATGGTAAGTGGCTCGATTGTGCCGAATACATTTTCCGGCCTTGCTGACGCTTTGCATAGCTAATCGATATCTTACGTTGAGCTCTTTCAAAAAAGACGATCAACATGATGATAGCTAGAACAAACACAATCAGAAACAACAGGGTTAATCCTTGCATTTGACCTTGACGCACCTGTGTAACAACTTGTGACACTGCTGATGGAAAACGAGCAATGATCCCCGCACATATAATGAGGGATATCCCATTGCCAATTCCACGTTCGGTCATTTGCTCACCCAACCACATCAAAAACATGGTTCCAGTGACCAGAGTAATGGAGGAACTAATATAAAAAGCAAGGCTCGGGTTAAGTACAATGCCATTACCCACTAACCACTTCGAAATCGCTATCGCTTGGAGAATAGCTAAACCCAGTGTGCCGTAACGGGTATATTGATTCATTTTTCGTTTGCCAGCTTCTCCCTCTTTCTTCAACTGCTGGAGCTGAGGGGAAATAGAACCAAACATCTGAACGATAATGGATGCAGAAATATAAGGCATGATAGACAGTGCAAATATGGTCATGCGACTCAATGCACCACCAGAGAACATATTAAACATACCCAGAATGCCAGACTCATGCTGCTTGAAGAAATCCGTTAATTTGGAAGGGTCTAAACCTGGGATAGGGATAAAACTTCCTAAACGAAAGACCAATATCCCTAATATAACGATAAATAGACGTTTTTTTAACTCTGCTAAGCCGCCTGAAGCAAGCTGACCACCAAGATTAACACTCACTTTTATTCCTCGATTTTTCCACCGGCAGCAATAATCGCTTCGCGAGCACCTTTAGAAGCGGGAATTCCTTTCAGCGTGATTGCTTTATCAATAGTGCCTGATAAAAATACTTTAACTTGCGTTGTGTTCGCGTAAATCAGTTGAGCCGCTAACAAGCTTTTCATATCAACGATATCGCCAGGCACTTGCTTCAGTTCACCTAAGCGAAGCTCGACAGAAGTCAAAGCTTTACGAGAACGGAAACCAAATTTTGGAACACGGCGTTGCAAAGGCATTTGACCACCTTCAAAACCTACCTTATGATAACCACCTGAGCGAGAATGTTGACCTTTATGACCACGACCACAGGTTTTCCCTGAACCGGAACCAATGCCACGGCCTACACGCTTAGCGTTCTTTTTAGATCCAGGCGCCGGGGAGAGTGTATTTAATTTCATTAGGCTTCCTCTACTTCTAACAAGTAAGCAACTTTATTGATCATGCCACGTACACAAGGAGTATCTTCCAACTCAACTACGTGGCGTATTTTGCGTAATCCCAAACCTTTTAGACATTCCAAATGGCCTTTTTTACGCCCATATTTACTTTTAATTAATTTAACAGCGATTCTTTTCTTCGTATTCATGCTGATTCCCAAATTTCTTGTACCGTTTTACCACGCTTAGCGGCGATGGTTTCGGGCGTTGACATAGACTGTAGTGCTCGAATCGTTGCGCGAACTACGTTAATCGGATTCGTTGAACCTAAACACTTAGCCAGTACATTTTCAATACCAACCACTTCAAAGACAGCGCGCATCGCATTACCAGCAATCACACCGGTACCTTCCGAGGCAGGCACCATAATCACCGTACTAGAGCAGTAACGCTTTTTGATTTGATGATAAAGCGTATTACCATTCAAATGAATCGTAACAATATTACGACGGGCATTTTCCGTGGCTTTTTGTATAGCCATTGGGACTTCACGGGCTTTACCAAAACCAAAACCAATTTTACCGTCTTTATCTCCCACTAAAACCAATGCGGAGAAACGAAATATACGTCCGCCTTTTTCAACTTTTGCAGTCCGGTTAACCTGAACTAACTTTTCTACAAAACCATCCGTTTGAGTGTCTGAACCAACATCATACATAGTTATCTACCTTTATTTCTAGAAGTCAATGCCACCTTTACGGGCAGCTTCAGCTAACGCTTTAACACGACCATGGTACTTGAAACCAGATCGATCAAAAGCCATTTTAGTTAAACCGGCTTCTTTGGCTCTTTCTGCAATCAAAGTGCCTACTTTCTTCGCCGCAGTGATATTACCACCGTAAGAAAGCTCTTCTTTAAATGCTTTATCAGCAGTAGAGGCCGAGAATAATACTTCGTTACCTTCAGCTGAAATCACCTGAGCATAAATATGCTGCAATGTTCGATGAACACAAAGACGCGGAACATGTAAACGACGGATATGCATCCGCGTTGACTTACCACGACGCTGACGTTGGGTTTTTTTTGTTTTATTAACAGCCATTATTTTTTCTTACCTTCTTTGAGAATGATTTGTTCGTAATCATAACGAATCCCTTTACCTTTATAGGGCTCTGGAGGGCGAATGGATCGAATATTGGCAGCAACCTGTGATACCTTTTGTTTATCATACCCTTTCACTAAGATTTCTGTGTTAGTTGGCGTTTCAATCGAGATACCTTCTGGAAAATTGACAGTCACAGGATGTGAAAAACCAGCTGTGATGTTCAACACCTTGCCTTGCACTGAAGCACGGTAACCTACTCCAACCATTAACATCCTGCGAGAAAAACCTTGACTAACACCTTCAACCATATTGTTCACTAAGGCTCGCATGGTACCACTCATGGCTTTTGCTTCCTGTGTCTTTACAGTCATAGCAAAGGTAATTTCACCCTCATTAATGGTCGCGCTAACCAGCGAATGGATGGCTTGTGTCATCTCACCTAGCTTGCCTTTTATGGTCAATAATGCTCCAGTTAAAGTAGCTTCAACACCTTGAGGTATTGTTACAGGTTGTTTTGCTATTCTACTCATTGTCATAATGATTCCCCTAGTTCACATAACAAAGGACTTCACCGCCTTTGCCATCTTTAATTGCTTGTGTGTGGGTCATGACACCATCTGAGTTGGAAACAATCGCGACACCTAAACCAGACTGAACACCAAAGCTTTTAACGTATTTCTGTAATTCAGACTTAGACATATACACTCGTAAGCTGGGTTTACTAACACGCTGTATCGTTTCAATGACAGCATTGTCATCGTAATATTTAAGATTAATCGTTAAGGTGCGCTGTGCTTTTTCGCCAGTTTCACCCCAACCAATGATGTACCCCTCGCCTTGAAGCACATGAGCAATAGATGATTTTAACTTCGATGCAGGCATCGTTACAGTTTTGGAAAAACGCTGCTGAGCATTTCTAATTCTTGTTAGCATATCAGCGATGGGGTCTTGCATACTCATAAATGAACTCTCACTCTTTAAATTCTAATTACCAACTGGCCTTACGAACACCAGGGACATCGCCTCGCATAACTGCCTCACGAAGGCAGATACGACACAAACCAAACTTCTTATAAGTACCTCTCGGACGACCACAGGAGTTGCAGCGTGACCGTAGGCGGATATAACTTTTAGTTCGCGTTTTTTGAAGCTTAGTTTGAGCTTTTTGCTGCTCATCAAAACTTCCATTTTTAGCAACGTCTCTTAACTTTTCTCGATTCTCGTAGTTAATTTCAACGGAACGTTGCTTCTTTTGTTCTTTATTAATAGAGCTTTTCTTAGCCATGTGTCACCCTTAGTCTTTTAATGGAAAACCAAAGAACTTCAACAGTTCCTTAGCTTCATCATTGGTTGCTGCACTCGTGGTAATTGTAATATCCATACCACGAATCTTATCAATTTTATCGTAATCCACTTCCGGAAAAACAATTTGTTCTTTAATACCCAGGCTATAGTTTCCTCGACCATCAAAAGATTTAGGATTCAAACCACGAAAATCTCTGATACGAGGAATAGCAATCACAATAAGGCGCTCAAGAAATTCGTACATACGCACGCCACGGAGAGTTACCTTACAACCAATAGGCCATTCTTCACGAACCTTGAAGCCGGCAATCGATTTGCGTGCTTTCGTCACCATAGGCTTTTGTCCGGCGATAATTTCCATATCACCCACAGCCTTAGCGATAATCTTTTTATCACCAACGGACTCACCCACACCCATGTTGAGTGTAATCTTCTCAATCTTAGGGACTTGCATCACACTCTTGTAACCAAACTTTTCAGACATTTGGCCAATGATGGATTCTTGATATTGTTTTTTTAACGCTGCCATTTTATTACCTTTATACGTCGATCACTTCATTCGTTGATTTATAAAACCTAACCTTTGTACCATCGTTAAGGATTCTAATCCCCACACGATCTGCTTTGTTGGTTTCTGGATTCAAGATAGCCACATTAGAGAGCTGTATAGGCGCCTCTTTTTCTATGATTCCACCTTGCACATTTGCCTGAGGGTTAGGCTTTTGATGCTTCTTAACCATGTTAATTCCATCTACGAAGGCACGATCACCCACAATCTTAGTGACACTGCCTGTTCGACCCTTGTCTTTTCCGGCTATGACAATTACTGTGTCATTCTTTTTTATTTTTCGCATTACCATGACTACTATTCCAATATTAATTAATTACAAAACTTCGAGTGCAAGAGAAACAATCTTCATGAAGTTTTTTGATCTTAGCTCACGTGTCACTGGGCCAAAAATACGAGTTCCAATAGGCTGGTCTTGGTTATTTAATAAAACTACCGAGTTGCCATCAAAGCGAATCAGTGAACCATCGTTACGACGCACACCCTTACGCGTACGAACAACAACAGCCTTCATGACGTCACCTTTTTTTACTTTAGAACGTGGCATTGCTTCTTTAATGCTTACTTTAATCACATCGCCGATAGCAGCATAGCGCCTCTTTGAACCACCAAGTACCTTGATGCACATAACGCGTTTAGCGCCACTATTGTCAGCCACATCCAATACAGATTGCATCTGAATCATGATTTTTCTCCAAAAAAATTACAAAAAACAGAGACTAAGTGTCTAATTTTTTGCGAATATCTATTAATTTCCAACTTTTTGTCTTTGACAAAGGAGCACATTCCTGCACAACAACTAGATCACCGATAGTTGCCGTATTACCTTGATCATGTACATGCACTTTCGTAGAGCGTTTAATGAACTTACGATACTTAGGGTGCTTTACACGTCGTTCCACCATAACTACGATAGTGTCTTGCATTTTGTCACTAGTGACGGTGCCTGTTAAGATTCTAGGCATTGAATTACTTTCTATTGTCATTATCTATTCTCGTTTAATAGGGTTTCTATGCGAGCAATATCACGTCGGTATTGCTTCAAAAGATGCGGCTTAATAGCTTCTCCCATGCCTTTTTGCATTCTTAAAGCAAATTGCAGCCTTAGTAGCTTGGTCTTCTCAGTTATCAGCGCCTCAGGTGAAAGTGATTTTAAATCTTTAAGACTCATAGCTCTATTTCTCTCTTAACAAATACAGTTTTAACTGGAAGCTTAGCGGCACCTCTCGCAAAAGCTTCTTTAGCTAGCTCTTCACTGACACCACTGACTTCAAATAACACGCGACCAGGTTGAGCAAGAGCGACCCAATACTCAACATTCCCCTTACCTTTACCTTGACGAACCTCAAGTGGTTTTTTAGTAATCGGTTTGTCAGGAAAAATACGGATGACGACTTTTCCTCCACGCTTAATATGACGTGTTATAGCACGGCGTGTTGCCTCAATTTGACGGGCTGTTATTCGGCCTGCTTCAACAGATTTTAAGCCGAATTCTCCAAAGCTAACGCATGTTCCGCGTTTAGCAAAGCCCCTATTGCGACCTTTAAAATCTTTACGAAATTTTCTACGTTTTGGTTGACGCATTTACTTGTCCTCTTTTTCCTCAGATACAGCAGCTAATTGGATTATATCTTCTTTCGCTTTAACTGGCTGAACTTCACCTTTGAAAATCCACACCTTAACACCGATAATTCCGTAAGTGGTTTTTGCTCGAGCCACACCGTAATCAATGTCGGCACGGAAGGTATGCAAAGGGACGCGGCCTTCTTTTACCCACTCACTCCGAGCAATTTCAGCACCACCAAGACGACCACCGCAACAAATTTTAATTCCCAAAGCACCTTGACGCATGGTTGTTTGTACAGAGCGCTTCATAGCGCGACGAAACATGACACGACGCTCAAGCTGCTGTGCAATATTAGCAGCCACCAAATGCGCATCAAGCTCGGGCTTTCTGATTTCTTCAATGGTTAAATGCACAGGGACATCGATCATCTTTTGAAGTTTAGACCTCAAGACTTCAACATCACCACCCTTCTTACCAATGATAACACCCGGTCGAGCAGAGAATATCGCCACTTTCGCATTACGAGCTGGGCGTTCTATCTGAATGCGACTAATGGAAGCTCCTTTCAATTTTTGACGAAGGTACTTGCGAATTTTTAAATCAGCATTGAGGTAGCTAGCAAACTCTTTTGAGCGAGCAAACCACTTGGATGTCCAATCTTTGTTAATACCTAGTCTTATACCATTAGGATTGACTTTTTGACCCATTAATTTTCTCCAACAAACTATTTAGAATCGCCAACAACAACTGTCACATGACAAGAACGTTTTAATATTCTATCACCACGACCCCTTGCCCGAGCTCTGAACCGCTTCATCGTCGGACCCACATCAGCGTACGCACGAACAACACGAAGATCATCAATATCAGCACCTTCATTATGTTCAGCATTAGCAATCGCTGAATCTAATACTTTTTTTACAACCTCGGCCGCTTTTTTAGGGCTAAAACGAAGTAACGTTGATGCTTGATCAACATCCAAGCCTCTAATTTGATCAATGACCAATCGAACTTTTTGAGCTGAGATATGGGCATATTTATAGGTCGCTAGCGCATCCATTATTTGCCTCCTTTCTTAGCTTTTTTATCGGCAGCATGTCCGCGATAAGTTCGAGTTAAGGCAAAAT
>JABABC010000204.1 GCA_014238445.1 Coxiellaceae bacterium | reverse complement strand
CTGCCCCTGGATGGCACAGAATACACTCACAAGACTGAAGCAATCTTTTGATGCAACAGATTGTGAAATTCACCTTTCCGAGGAACTCATTCAATCAGCACTAAAACCCTTGCAACGCATGGTGGATTTTCAGCAACGCGGGGTAACTGCATGACAACAATAAATTACAACTGCCCAGCAACCCCATTTGCATGGCCAGAACGCTTATCCTCTGCTATTCAACAGTGCGTACAAACCGCTTTAGACGAAGATATTCAACAAGGTGATATTTCTGCTCAACTCATCCCCGCTAAGACTCAAGCACAAGCTCGTATTATCACGCGAGAAGCTGGCGTTGTGTGCGGCATTCACTGTGCGCAACAAGCCTTTCAATCCATCGACTCAAGCTTACACATAACTGGCCTAGTCAATGATGGCGATACCATTGAAACCAACCAATGTTTGATGACAATTTCCGGATCTGCGCGTCACTTATTGACCGCTGAACGAACTGCGCTTAATTTTTTACAATGCTTATCCGCAACAGCGACAACCACAGCGCAATACGCTGATGCCATCAAGCACACACGATGCCACCTACTAGACACTCGGAAAACACTCCCTGGATTGCGTGTCTTACAAAAATACGCGGTGCATTGTGGTGGTGGCGTCAACCACCGACTGGGTTTATTCGATGCTTTTCTTTTAAAGGAAAACCACATCGCTGCTCATGGCTCAATCCATCAACTCGCCACAGCTGCTAGACAACAACACCCTGATCGTTTCTTGCAAATTGAGGTAGAAACACTGGATGAATTACAGCGAGCTATCGATGCGAATGTAGACCGCATTATGTTAGACAACTTCACCGTTGCCATGGCACAACAAGCCGTAGCACTCACCCAGGGGCGCATCCCTCTCGAAATTTCAGGCAATATTAATGCTGACACACTGATTCCCTACGCTGAGACGGGAGTGGACTATATTTCCATTGGCGCATTAACTAAGCATATCAATGCCATGGATCTTTCGATGCGATTACAGACTGATGGATAACCACACACAAACGCATGATACTGTCATCATTGGTAGCGGATTAGCTGGCATGACAGCAGCACTACACCTTGCAGAACATTGTTCGGTTGCACTCATCTTTGAAGGTGACTGCATCTCAGGGGCAACGCCCTGGGCACAAGGCGGCCTATCGGCCGTATCGGACAGTGAAGATAGTTTTAGTCAGCATGCTAAAGACACCTGGGATGCTTCTGCTCAACAAGGCAAAACAGAAACCATCGCGTTATTCGTTGAACAATGTCCGCGAGAAATTGAGTGGCTTATTGAGCTGGGCATTCCCTTCACAACAAACGCAACGGGCGACTACAGTTTACACCGAGAAGGTGGTCATAGTGCCAGGCGAATTTTTCATACGCACGATCACACAGGACTAACACTGGCTGAACACTTCGCACAACGCGTTCAAGAACACCCCAACATCAATTGTTATCACCAACATACCGCTACGGAATTACTGACGGCATTAGGACGCGTGCAAGGCGTACGAACATGGCAGCAAGACACGCAACACTACCACGATTTTTTTGCGCCACACACCATACTGGCCACAGGCGGTGCTGTTGGCCTCTACCCTTTAAGCACTTGCCCTCAGCCCGCCTATGGCGCAGGCATTGCAATGGCTCACCAAGCTGGTGCCGTGATTAAACACATGGAATTCACGCAATTTCACCCAACCCGATTCTGCCACCCTGACTCCCCTCCCTTTTTAATCTCAGAAGCCCTTCGTGGTGAAGGCGCCTTGCTCCTCACTCAAGATGGTGAACGCTTTATGCCTCAATTTCACCCACAAGCTGAGCTTGCACCCCGGGACGTTGTCTCACGTGCCATTTACCAAACCATACAGAAACACCAACACGATCATGTTTATCTCGATATTCGACACCGCTCACAAACTGATCTTGAAAAAGCTTTTCCTCGTATTGCACAACACTGCGCACAATACGGTCTGCACTTACACCACGATTTAATTCCAGTGAGCCCAGCAGCACACTATACCTGTGGTGGCGTTAACGTGAATCGCTATGGTCAAACCTCTCTCCCTGGACTCTATGCCATTGGTGAAACTGCTAATACAGGGATTCATGGCGCTAACCGACTGGCAAGCAACTCCTTGTCCGAATGCTTAGTGTTTGCAAGAGCGACAACCGATACAATACGCGCCGCCTTACCAACAAATCCCACACCTCCACAGAGAAAAATCCCCACACCCAATAGAGTAGCGATGAAT
>JABABC010000247.1 GCA_014238445.1 Coxiellaceae bacterium | reverse complement strand
TGATGCGTTGCATGACCCTTTGGTGAACGATAATCATGCGCTAACCTTTGGTTGGGCTACCTCCGAACAACTGCAGCAAATGCGAACACTAACGGAGGCTATTAATGCAGCATTAACGGATTTGTTTGCAGCTGCGGACTTGATATTAGTGGATGCAAAATATGAGTTTGGTGTTTCCAATGGTCAGGTGGTTTTAGGTGATGAAATTAGCCCAGACTCCTGCCGAATTTGGGATCAATCAACGGGTGAGTCTCTGGATAAAGATCGTTTTCGTCAGTCTCTGGGTGGTGTTGTTGAATCCTACCAGGTGATTGCTGAGCGTTTAGGTGTGCCACTTCCCGCTCAGGCATAATTTTATCAACGTTATTTTTTATGGTTATGCCGTATTTAGCATCGCGATGAGGTTATTATTTCCTCTAACTGGGTCGGGTGGGCTGTGCGAATTTTTTCAATCAATAGATTTTCAATGGCAATATCGTCACAAACTCGTTCTTGATGCGTGGCGTAATGGTGAAGTTGTGTGAGTATGATGCTGGTTGTTAGTGTGCTGCTAATGTTCACAATAAGAGATCCGAGCACTGATAGGCTAATGCACAGTATTAGGATGATAGGTTGATGTCCTCCAAAGAGGAAATACAGCATGATAGGGAGTAAGGCTAAGCCCATTAATCCAAAGCAAAGCGCCATAAAAGATTGATTCAGCCTATGATTGTCTCCCCATGTTTTGTGAATGCATTGCCCCATAGTTCGATAAGCTTCTTTAGTGCTGATTTTTTGTAATAATAGACAGGGAAGGATGAGTAGTGATGTGGCTAAATAATCAGAGCCGCTCATGAAGCGCTGCAAACGACCCGATTGACGCAGTAGTTTTCGGCTTATCATAATAACATTGCTGAATAGTGTCAGGAAAAGAATCCATGAAAAGATGTTTTTCCAATTCAGTGTGAGTTGAGATAATGCATGGGATAACTTTAACGGTTTTTGCTTATCGAGAATGTGCGGGCTTACTTGAAGCATGAGAGTGGATACCGAAAAGCCATGTGCTAAATTTTTTAGGAAATAATAAGCAGCTAAGAACATGATTATTTTTACGGTTGAGGCGGCTGATAATGCGATGTTCAGTGAGGTTGTTGTCTGGTAATGATGTATGAATGGGTGCGCCACCAGCAGCAGAAGTCCCCAGGATAATAAGGCATCCATCAAGGGTACGATAATAAGGCGGGGGTATTGTCGAATTAATTTTCCTTGATATCGCAATATTTTCGCGTTTAGTGACGCTGGGCGTTTTTGGTCAGTGCTCATAATGATCGTAGTATTCGGGTGGTGTGTTCCATTATTCTACAGTAGTTTCCTTAAGGTAATGTTAAATAGGCTGTGATTTTCTGCTGCATTGCGGAGAGAGGCAGATCACTCCATTATCTTGCTCTTTTATTTTTATATCTTTTAAATCAGGCAGATAGAGTGTATTTTTAGTGGGTTTTATCTTTTCTTTTTTTTCAGGTAGTATCCCGTTTCTCAACTAAACTGCTGTATGAGGCCCTATGACGTTCACCACTGCTGATTTTGATTATGCATTACCAGAGGACTTAATTGCGCAGACCCCTCTGCCGCAGCGTACAGATAGTCGATTAATACTCATTGATGCTGCTCGTCAAGCTTATGAAGATAAGCAGTTTAAGGATATCGTTCACTGTATTCATCAAGATGATCTGATTATTTTTAATGATACGCGTGTTTTTCCGGCAAGATTTACGGGACGAAAAATCACGGGCGGGAAAATAGAGGGGTTGGTAGAGCGTATAGTGGACTCTCGCACAGCATGGGTGCATTTAAAGTCCAGTAAGTCCCCACAACCAGGAGCAGTGCTGAATTTGCATCCTGATTTGTCAGTGATGGTTCAGAGCCGACAAGATGATTTGTTTTGTTTGCGTCTTAACGATGATAGCGCTTCTGACTGGCTGACATGGCTGGAGTTGCATGGTGCTTTGCCATTA
>JABABC010000085.1 GCA_014238445.1 Coxiellaceae bacterium | reverse complement strand
TAAGGTATTTAAGTGATTAGTGTGAGTGATAGGGTTTTGAAAATAATTACCCTGATACATCGTGTAAAATGATGTGTCTGTATTTGGGGAAAGACAAATGTGATAGTTGGAAACCCAAGATTGTTTAGCCAGTTCATTATAGTAATTACAATGGCTTCCATTTTTATTAAAGGGTTTTAGGTAGCTGCTGGATACACTTTCTAAAGTAATTAAAATCACGTTGGCGCCAGAGCAAAGCCCAAAGTATTGAGAAGTTTTTTGAGGGAAGAGGGAGGGGGTAATAATTTCTTCATCTCCAGTTCGGCATTCAAATCCTTTAGATAGAGCAATGGGGTTGTTAACAAATAAAGCATGGATAGATGAGCGAAAACTAAAGAAAGCAGCATCCGATTTAAGGCCCGCACATTTCAGCAAAAGCAGTAGCAGTGCGAAAGAGGTGTATATCCAAAAGCCTAGGCTGATATTGTGTAGAGGTGCTGCATAAGCAGTACTGAGTTCATATATTACCAGTGTGATGATAATGAGTATTAAAGCATTTTGCCATCGTGTAATGGATACTTTAATCCCTAGAAGAAAGAGGTAGATAAATGTGAGGGGGTAGATAAGATCGTATCCAGAGGGGTTGAATACGATGAGAGCATAAGTCCAGGTGACTAGCAGAGGGAGGAGTATAATAATGATACTGTCTGAATTGAGCAGTTCGCCTTTTATGTCTGTGTCACCGGAGAATATTTCTTTATAGTTAATAATGGCTAGATGCAGGGTTTTAATATTGAGATGATAACTGTGTTTTTTATAGGCTTGTATGGCGATGGCTAGGTATAGAGAAAATATAAACATGAGTGCAATGAACAGTGTGTTGATAGCAGGGTTTTTTGCAATTAAGGGGAGTGACAATAGCAGTGAGCCATATAAAGCAAAGCTCAAATCACTCAAGTGAAGTAATTTTGGCCCTTTGAGGTTATTGTATTGACTGTATTGACGTTTAAAAGCAAATATTTGAAGCAATATAAGGGTAAGAACGAGCGGGTTGAAAGTGAGTATGTCAGTGTGCAGGGCCATAGTTATTTTGTCTGATGAGTTGAAATGTCAGTGGAGGATAAAAAATAGCTCATAAGTTTATCAGCTGTTTTGTGATTATCAAGTGTGCCTGATTGAAAGCCTGTTGTATTAATGGCCACTGGGGTTCTACCAGTAACTTGAAAGCTAAATTTCATGTCTTTTCTAAGCGATCTTTGATGGAGTTGATTCAAGAGAAGACATCCTTTTTGGAGGAGTGCTGTGATGATGCAGAGAAAGATGCGGGGTGGTTTTAGCCTTGCAAAGCTTTGTCCTCACCACCCGTAAAGGGTGATCAACTATCCACAGTTTTTGTGGATAAGGCTGTGATTAGTCTGCTGAAAGTGATTCTAACTGTATGAAACATAACTATTATTTAGTAAAAGTCTAAAAATTAACATCAGTTAAGCTTTTTTGTGATCTAGCTAAGAGACCTTGATAGCGGACTGATCCAGTAGCGCATTGGTTATGAGGTGGCGTCGTTGTCCACAGTTTTTGTGGATAAGGGTGTGAGCAATATGCGTACAGTTATGTTAACTGCCTGAAATATATTGGTTATTTTATAAAAGTCAAAAAATTAACATCTCTTAAGGTTTGTTAGTTTTTGGTCGAAAACGCGTTGATATGGCCATCCTCGATGGTGATCTGTGATTGAGAAATGAGGTCAATGTCTTGGGGGTGTTTTGTTTGTGAGGGTGCTGTGTGTGAATCTGTGGATAACTCTGTGTGAAACTATAACGTGAAATCGTGCGATGATGTATTATATATTGTCTTAATTGAGGTGTTTTTTTATTTAATTATAATATTCAATGAGTTATGAAATTTTTATTAGCCTGACCATTAAAGCCTTGACCTAAGAGCCTATCTATTTTTAATGTGAATAACTTTTAGGGTGTTTGTTGTGATTGAGCTAGTAAGGTATTCAAAATAGGCTGTATTTTTATTTTTTAGTGGTTTGGTTGAGAGTTCCAGCGCCTCATAAGGTGGAGATTGAGGCGCGGGAGTGACAGGTTAGTCGCGGTCGCTGATACTCGCCACATCACGTTGAGTGGGGCCCGTGTATAACTGGCGTGGGCGTGCTAATCGACGATTAGGATCACTCATCATTTCCATCCATTGAGAAAT
Organism: Coxiellaceae bacterium; assembly: GCA_014238445.1. GTDB lineage: Bacteria > Pseudomonadota > Gammaproteobacteria > Coxiellales > Coxiellaceae > UBA9148. The sequence continues at coordinate 4,549 of JABABC010000085.1, read as the reverse complement.
CCAACCGACCGTGCGCGCAATGGCAAAAATCACGGTGAACATGTTGCTGGGGATGCCTAGGGCGTTGAGTGTGATGCCGGAGTAGAAATCGACATTGGGGTAGAGCTTCTTCTCAACGAAGTAGTCATCTTCTAACGCTATCTTTTCCAGTTTCATGGCGAGCTTGAATAAGGGATCATCGTGTAAGCCAACGGTGTCTAAGACTTCATGGCAAGTCTGTTGCATGACTTTCGCGCGTGGGTCGTAGTTCTTATACACGCGGTGGCCAAATCCCATCAGTCTGAAGGGGTCATCCTTATCTTTCGCTTTCTTGATGTATTCGCCAATGCGGTCTTCGTTGCCGATTTCTCGTAGCATATTTAAGCATGCTTCATTGGCGCCACCGTGAGCCGGTCCCCATAAAGCCCCAATGCCTGCTGAGATACAAGCAAATGGGTTGGCCCCAGTAGAACCTGCAACACGTACCGTTGAAGTGGATGCATTTTGTTCATGGTCAGCATGGAGCGTGAAGATACGATCCATCGCACGACTTAAGACAGGATCGGGTTGAGAGGTTTCATCGTAAGGGGTTCCAAACATCATGTTGAGGAAGTTTTCAGCGTAATTGAGTTCATGTTTAGGGTGCATGAAGGGCTCGCCGATGGAGTATTTGTAGCTCATGGCCGCTAATACGGGCATTTTAGCCACTAGACGAATGGCGGACAGTTCGCGCAGCTCAGGATCATTGATATCCAGAGAATCGTGGTAAAAAGCGGACAAGGCGCCGACCACACCGACCATGATAGCCATGGGGTGGGCATCGCGACGGAAGCCACAAAAGAAGCGATTCATTTGATCGTGCACGTTGCTGTGTTTTTTGATCATGCTGGTGAAGGTGTCTTTTTGTGTGGCGTTAGGGAGTTCGCAGTGCATGAGCAGGTAGCAGACTTCCATGTAATCGGTATCAAAAGCCAGTTGGTCAATGGGGTAACCGCGATGCAGGAGGATGCCTTGTTGCCCATCGATAAAAGTAATGCCCGATTCACAAGCTGCTGTGGCACCAAAGCCAGGATCAAAGGTGAAGTGTTGGGTTTTGGCGATGGGTTTAATATCAATCACCGCTTGTCCCAATGAGCCTTGTAGGATAGGGCAATCAACAGATTCATTGTTTAATGTTATTGTAGCGTGCTTATCGTTCATGTACGGTGCTCCTCAATCATCAGTGAATAGGGTTTGCAAGGTTTTGTAGCCTTCTTGGCATCTGTTATTCCGAATGTAGCGTAAGCTTACCGGATGATGCACTAATATAAAAGGATTCACCTTTATGGAAAGCTCGTGTGGATAATAGTGGTAGAGGGAATGGCCGAAGTTAACAGCTATCAATTCATGAAAAGCTAGGCTATACTGCTCCGCTTGTGAGGCTAGGGCCTCCTGTTCATGGGGTGTCTGTCAATGACAGCGGATACATTCCCACCGATCAAATCAACGAAAGAGGTAACACTATGTCATTAAGTGCGCAGCAAAAAGCTGAGATTGTTAAAGAGTATCAATTGACTCCAGGTGATACGGGTTCTGCCGAAGTGCAGGTCGCTGTGTTAACCATGGACATCAAAAGTCTAACAGAACACTTCAAGCAACATATTCATGATCACAACTCGCGTCGTGGTTTGTTACGCAAAGTGAGTCAACGTCGAAAATTACTAGATTACTTAAAAAACAAAGACTTAGAAAGGTATCGTTGTTTAATCAGCCGGTTAGGTCTACGTCGATAAATTTACATTAGAGGAAATTGAGTGAATAAATTAACCCAAACATTTCAATATGGCCAACACACGGTCACATTAGAAACAGGCGAGATTGCTCGTCAAGCGAACGGTTCAGTGGTCATTTCTATGGGTGATACCATGGTGTTGGTGGCAGTAACCGCAAAAAAAGAAGCTGATATGAATCGAGGCTTTTTTCCATTGACCGTGAGTTATGAGGAAAAAACGTATGCGGCCGGTAAAATCCCGGGTGGTTACTTCAAGCGCGAAGGTCGCCCAACCGAGACTGAGACTTTAACCTCTCGCCTGATTGACCGTCCTATCCGTCCTTTATTCCCTAAAGGGTTCATGAATGAAGTGCAAGTCGTGGCTACGGTCATGTCACTCGACCCTGAAGTCAGTGCTGATATTCCCGCCTTAATTGGTGCTTCAGCGGCTTTGGCTTTAGCAGGAGTGCCTTTTAATGGCCCGTTAAGTGCAGCTCGTGTGGGTTATAAAGACGGTGAATACCTATTAAACCCATCATTAGAAGTGGTTAAAGAGTCGCAATTGGACTTGGTGGTTTCTGGTACGCAAGACGCGGTCTTGATGGTGGAATCTGAAGCCGACCAACTCTCTGAAGAGGTGATGTTAGGCGCGGTTCTGTTTGGACATGAGCAAATGCAAGTGGCGATTGAAGCCATTCGTGCTTTAGTACAACAAGCGGGTGTTACCCCTTGGGAATGGAGTCCAGCACCTGAGAATGATGCCTTGATTGCACAAGTAACCGAGCAGGCGAGTGCGGGTATCAAAGCGGCTTATAACATCAGCGACAAAATGGCGCGAATCGAAGCTATGTCAGCTGTGGTTGATCAAGCTGTGGCTGCGTTATGTCCTGAAGATCAAGAAGATGCACCTGCAGCAGGTGATGTGAAGAAAATTATTCATAACATCGAAAAAGCCACGGTTCGTCACAATGTCTTAGACGGTCACCCACGTATCGATGGTCGTGACACAGAAACCGTTCGTCCGATTACGATTGAACTCGGTAAACTGCCTCGAGCGCATGGTTCTGCGGTGTTTACGCGCGGTGAAACACAAGCGATTGTGGCAGCGACACTCGGAACTGAGCGTGATTCTCAGTTGGTTGATGCGTTAAGTGGTGAATACCGCGATAGCTTCATGTTGCACTATAACTTCCCTCCTTACTGTGTGGGTGAAACGGGCAGGATGATGGGTCCTAAGCGTCGTGAAATTGGTCATGGTAAATTGGCGAAGCGCGCGATGATGGCGGTTGTGCCAACGCTTGAGGAGTTCCCTTACGTCTTGCGTGCCGTGTCTGAAATCACTGAATCGAATGGTTCTAGCTCTATGGCGAGTGTGTGTGGTGCGAGCTTATCTTTGATGGACGCGGGTGTGCCGATTAAAGCACCGGTTGCTGGTATCGCAATGGGTCTGATTAAAGAAGACCAAAAATTTGCGGTATTGACGGATATCCTAGGCGATGAAGATCACTTAGGTGATATGGACTTCAAAGTAGCGGGTACTGACAGTGGTGTGACTGCGTTACAGATGGATATCAAAATCCAAGGTATCACACGTCAAATCATGGAAGTGGCTCTTGAGCAAGCGAAGCATGCACGCTTACATATCTTAGGGTTAATGAATCAAGCGATCAGTCAGCCACGTGAATCTGTCTCAGAACACGCACCGCGTATTACTACGATTAAAATCCATCCGGATAAAATCCGTGATGTGATTGGTAAAGGTGGCGCAACGATTCGTGAATTGACAGAGTCAACGAATACCACTATCGATATCTCTGATGACGGTGTGGTGAAAATTGCTGCAGTGAATTCCGATGACGGTGAAGCTGCCATGCGTCGCGTTAAAGAATTAACAGCAGTACCGGAGGTTGGTAAACAATACGACGGTAAAGTCGTTAAGCTGATGGACTTCGGTGCGTTTGTGGAATACATGCCGGGTCGTGAAGGCTTAGTGCACGTGTCACAAATTGCTGAAACCCGTGTTGAAAAGGTGGCTGATTACTTGTCTGAAGGCCAAGCGGTCACGGTAAAACTGATTGAAATTGATCGTCAGGGCCGTGTGCGTTTGAGTATCAAACAAGCCAGTGAGGAAACAGTAGAAGTGCCTGCGACTCCCGTTGACGCTGAGTAAACAGTGATAGTTTAAGAAAAAGGCCACTGTTGTGGCCTTTTTTATTACAATCATTATTTAATTGTGTTGCAGCTTGTTTTTAGCCATGTATTTTCCAATGGCCGTACACAATGCTGGATCTTTTTCATACTTTCTACTTTCTCTTTCGGCACACACTATGCTTTTAACGAGACTAAATGCTGCTATTGGATGATCTGCAACACCCCCCTTAGCAACCCCTGACAGTGGCAACGCCATAGCACCACACACCACGCTACTAATTAATACTGTTTTAATGCATTTCATTACTCATACCTCACTGTTGTATTTCAAGCATCAACGCTTGTTCATGATTCATTGTAGGATAAAATTTTACTAATTGCGCAATTATTGATCATTTAAATTTTACTGAATTGATTATTATGTATTTTTTGGAGTGTTTGTAGACACCCCGTAGTGTGCTCCTTAACAATGCTTGTTGTAATGACTTGTTGTTGGCAGTAATAAGGTTGCGGGTTGCAGGTTATTGGGTTGGGGCTCATGGGTATTGCGATGGGTGTGTGGTCGATACCTGTCTGGGCATTGGTGTTGGTGTTTCTGGTGTGTTGTCTTTGCACGCGGCGTTTAGTCTCGTTAAAAGCATAGTGTGTGCCGAAAGAGAAAGTAGAAAG
>JABABC010000166.1 GCA_014238445.1 Coxiellaceae bacterium | reverse complement strand
TTTGTTCACAATCAAGGTTAAGCATGTCTAATTCATTATCAAAATCCAAAAGGCAGTCCTGGTGTGACGCTTATCAGCAAGCAGATCAAACCAAAGTATCCTTTTGCCAGGAAAATAACCTCAACTACCACCAGTTTTTGTATTGGTTCCATCAATTAAAAAGTAAGAGGAATAAGATGATTCCAGTTAAGGTCTTGAGCTCTCTTAGGGGCTTGTTTGTGACAGAACCTTTTAACTCATTGACGGCGGTGCAAGTTACGAGTGGGAGAGCAGTATATGTTTATGAAAACAATGCTTTTATTTTACGCATAAACATCTGATGTGTTTCTTCATGTTGAGTTTGATTATCAAGAATGTATTGCTGTACTGATGAGTCACTTTGCTGTGTTCTGTCTGTTAATAATTGGCTGAGTGATTCAGCGAGCAATGGGCAGTTATTAAAAATCGGTGACATGGTATTCCTGGATATTTTTAAGCACCAAGTTGGCTGTGTGGCTAAAACAGATATTCTTCGTGGTGTATCTAAGAGAAAAGCTTTTAGACCAAAACAGTGAGTTTCGTTGAATTGATTGGTTTCTATTCGCCGATTCTCCTTGTCGTGTGTGAATGCAGTGGCGGAACCTGAGATAATGACATGTAGGCAGTGTTCATCTTTGACGCGCTCATGGATGATGAACTCATTGGCTAAGAAAAATTCTAAAGTGGTGTTGTCGATTAAATAGTTTATGTCATCATGAGACAATGGTTTGAGTAAGTGAACTGCGGTTAATTGATTGAGAATCTCTTCCCTCGCCGGACCTTTAGAGAGGCATTGTTGAGGTACGGTTTCTTCTAAATCTTGATCGATTGACCATGGCAATCTTGCTTGCCCGATCGGTAAGCCTTTTTTATGAAAGCGGTGAAGTAGGCTTGCAGTAAAGGCTTGAGAAAAAAATAGTTTATTTTTCAAGCCATTTATTGTTGTGATGAAATCAAGGGAATAGTTGTCTCGGTTATCTGCATTAAAAGATAGGGTGATATCTTCATCTGTTGCGTGTTCCAGCAAGGAGTTTTTCATTAAGCTAAAAGCTTTACTAAGATTACAGTAGGGTGAAATATAACAGGATCCTGTAAGTCGTATTTTATCAGAATTGGGTTGTTTTAGTACTGTGATTGTTTTACTTTGAAGTGAACTGTTAGGAATAATGTGTGTTTCATTTTGCATTATTCTTCCTGTCGAGGTAACAGGCGTGATGCTTATGCTCCTCCAATTAAAATCTTTAACTAATCCCTCAATATGGTCTATTTGAATAAGGGCCCCTTTTTTAAGCTTTTTGCCTAGTTGAATAGCGAGACCTGCAAAAAACTCGGTGAGTGTAGGTTTAGCTGACCAGCCTAAAATAAATACACCTAAGCCTGATGCTGCAACTATATTGGAAATATTCAGGTTGAAAACAACTTTCATGATAATTAAAATAAAGAGTAAGTGGATGAGAGTATTCAGAATGTTAATAATGAGCTTGGGTGACATGCTTTCTGTAGATTGAGTGGCATTATCTTCCCATATGAAATAGTTTAATCCTGAGGTGATGATCGTACTAATAGAGAGAAAAATGATCGTCTTAACTGCGTTATCAACATTGGTGTATGTGGTGGCGAGAATCGCATGGTGGTCAATAAATGAGCTAATTGGATAATTGAAATATTTTGCAATTAAGCAGAAGCTCATGAGGAGAAATGATGTTAATAATTTACTTTTACTGGAGTGCATGCCGAGCAAATAGAGAATAAGATGTAATATTATAGCTATTGTGGTAATAACCAGGCCGATGACACCAGTCTGAACGACGGACTGAATGGTTAGGGAGAAATCCATGTTATAACTTCCTGTTATTTTTAGTGAATTTAATTACCTTATTTATATAGTAGCATGGTGCAGATATCAACCGCGGTGTATAGATTATTAGATGCTGCTGTATGATGGAGGTTATGTTAATTGGGTTTCATAAGAAATGAATGTGCACTTATTCTCATTTGCGCGCTTATTTTCCGTGAGTATGTTTTCTAAGTCATTAATAGTATTTCCAGATATTTAGACACAATTAACCCGCGCCGTTTGGACAGGCGCATAGTACAGAGAAAAAGTGTCTAAATTCTTTGAAGCATCACATGTAATCCTGTCGGGTCACATTAATTGAAAGCCTTTCATCGACCAATACCATGATTTGATAGCACGATGATTTTTCTCCATTTGATTATTCATATACTTGCTATCACAGTGAATAACGCCAGCCCCTAGAGATCTCAGTATGGCATCTTTGAATCCTGGCTCTTTGTCTGTCGTTATCTGTCCCTCGAGTTCTGTTGTTTTTATGCAATGCAGGAAAAATTGTATTTTAAATACTTTGTTACGGGTTTGATTTAGATAGGCGTCAATCAGGTTTCCTTGAGAAAGATCGTCGGTTTATAGAATAAAGGAGCAACACGATAATGCGATTCAAGTCGTTTGAATTAGCTCAAGCCACATTACTGGGCATTGAATTTCATCATATGCAGAGAAAAATCAACATAAAATTGCAAAACAACTTCTATCATTAAATAATTGCATGCACATGCATCATAAGTTTAGTGGCAATAAGCGTCATTTTTAGATAATAAAAAAATCGGGAAACAACCCCTGTAATGAGGTTGGTTGCGCTAATATCAGAAGCGTGAGGGAGAGCTAGCATGCATGGCCATCCAGTGACGATATCAACACAAGTATAATAGTCGATTCATATTAAGTATTCAGTTCTAGGTGCTTATTTAATACAGTGAGAGCCACGCAATCATCTACCTTAATTGCAGGCGTGGTTGGTTTGTCTAAAATGGATTCTATATCATGTTAGTTATTGTAGGGCTCCTTGTTTTTGAAATATTTTTGATTATCGTTACATAATCTATTAGCTGCATCTTCGGACTGTTATAATTTGTTGATTGTCTAATTTTATGTGGTTCATGTGGCTTATTAACAAGTCCACGATTCTTTATTGGGCTTGTCATGACGATTAGGCAAGGGGCCTAGTGCTTTAGCTTCTTCAAAAGCAGGCAATAGTATGGACGCGTTAGTGAGCGCAAACAGGGATTGGAAATCATCAATGATAAAATAGCTGCGTTGTTTTTCATCGTAACGATAGGGTGTGCGCAATACGTTGATTAAATCAAACGGTTCTCGTACAGGTATCTCGGAATGTAACGCATAATGGGTTTCATCAATTGACGATAAGATGCCACCCCCATAAATGCGTAGCCCTTGTGGTGTGTGTAGTAAACCAAATTCAACGGTAAACCAATAGAGTCGGGCTAAGATAGGGCGATCTTCTTTTGAGAGAGACACACCAAACTCACCAATGGCTTGTGTAAAACGTGCAAACTCTGGGTTGGTCAACAGGGTGCAGTGCCCAAAGACTTCATGAAAAATGTCAGGTTCTTTTAAGTAATCCAGTTCTTCTGGGTTACGAATAAATGTGGCACATGGGAAGCGTTGGTTGGCGAGCAATTCGAAAAAAGCTTTAAAGGAAATGAGTGCCGGTACTGGGGCTACTTGCCACCCTGTGAGTGGTTGTAGTTTTGCATTGATGTCTGTTAATTGAGGAATGTGTCGAGGTGATAAGTTCAGTGCTTCAACGCCGGCTTGAAATTCATCACAAGCGCTATCTGATAAGGCTTGTAACTGACGCTGGTAGAGCTGTTGCCACGTGCGGTGCTCGGCGTCACTGTACTCAATCAGGCCTTGTGTATCAGCGTCTTTAGATGTGTAGTGGGATGCGATCATCAAGGCTTCCGTAAAAGTTAGTTATCTTAGAGTATTTGGTGTTAAATCACAATTTTATGATAGAGCGCTCTCAACCATCACGTTATTGTGTGCCTGATCATTGATCAGACGGCATAATCGGTTTTTGTCTCTATCCTTAGAAATTAGCAATAATAAGAGGTAAACTGCTTTTTTTGTCGGTGCGCGGTGAGTATGACCGTGGTAGAGATCGGCGATACCCCTATCAATCAATTAAGAGGTCAAAGTCATGAGGAAAAATAATGATCAAAAAAAAGGCGCTCTGGGTGAATCATTACTCGATAATCCTAAGGTAGGCTTTTCAGGTGTCCCGTGTGAATTTTTTACTGTGAAGAGCAAAATCACGAGGGATCAAGCCCCACAAGCAGGTGACCCTGACGCGGCCTACCAAACGTTGCCGGATGGAAATTCTAGGCCTGATAAAAAAGCCTGTGTCATCAGTTGATCTCCGTTGGCCTGGTTTTTGGTGGCTTAACTGGCCTCTTTGAAAATATGCTATTATATGACTTGCCTTAATATGTATGTGGTCATAGATGATGCGCGCAAAACATAAAAAATGTATTTTAAGTAGCTATTTAGTCACGTTACTTGATTATGCGGAAATTCAAGGGATTTCTTCTGAAAGCATTCTGTCTAGGACTCGCCTTAATTATAATTCTCTGAAAAAGCGCTGGTATTATGTGAGTTATGATCACTACGTCGATTTTGTACATAGTTTTTTAGACCATTGCGATCGGCCTGGTTTGGTATTTGATATTGTTGCTCACGTACCAGTGAGTGCTCATGGTCTATTAGGTTTGGCGGTAATCTGCGGTCTTAATTTTAAACAGTCGTTAAATTTAGCGGTGAAGTTTTCTTTTATTCAATCGAATGTATACCGCTTGGAGCTTTCAATCAATAATGATTATGCTCGGTTAGCTTTGACTCCTCAGTATGACATGGATGATCGCATGGCACGATTTTCAGCTGAACTGGCTATCGCGACAATGCATAAAACTAAAGAAGACCTAACTGGTATTAGTGAGGGTACACAATCTGTGATGTTTCCTTATGAAGCTCCGAGTACTATTGACTGCTTCACTGATTTTTTTGGATGCGATGTTTTGTTTTCACAACCACTACTGGCTATTAATTTCAATGAGCAATCGTTATCGTATCGTATCAAGTTAGCCAATCAGGATGCGCATGAGCATTTGGTGGAGTCTTGTCAGCAGCGCTTGAATGATGTCTCGTCAGAGGTTGATGTCAAAGATCAAGTGCGTTATGTGCTAAGAAATAGCCTCCTTGAAGATAGTACTCAGCAAACAGTGGCTCAACAGTTGAATGTATCGCCGCGCACTTTGCGTCGTCACCTCCATGAAAATGGCATTACATTTCAGTGTCTATTGGATGAAGAGCGTGCGGCTCGGGCCAAGCAATTGCTGCTTTATTCTGATCAACCTATAGCGATAATTGCTGCTCAGCTGGGCTATTCTGATTCTGCCCACTTCACTAAATCGTTTAAAAAGCATGCCACAGTCAGTCCTACCGTGTTTAGAAAGCAAACCCAAGAGGCTTGGCAAGCTCGAGATCACTCATGAGTAGGTACATTGACCTAAAACACCCTATCTTTGTCCTTTTTATACTCGATTGACCACCCCAATAGCGCTATATTTTGCTTACTTTTACAGTAACTGTAACCAGTTATGGGTCTCAATATAACTATTTTTTTATGGAGTAATCTGTCATGTCAAAACGTCAATCGTTAAAGCAGCCTTTAATGGGCGATTTATTCAGTCAACCAGCTGAAACATCTCTTGCTGAATCAACATTACCCACTAGGAATAGCCTTTTTTCACCAGCAACCAATCCCATGCCTAGGGAGGGCGCTATCAGTACAGGTGGTTCTCGGAAGAAAAAAAGAGGAGCGGATCCATCGGTGAGGGATGAATCTGGTAGTGATGTTGGCATGCATGCCGGAGATTGTTGTATGGTATTTGGTGAGATGCTAGTATCATCGACGCTTGGTGCTTGCACTATCTCATAAAGCCGTGCTGCTGATTCGTTCTATCAATGGGCTAATGGTTTTAGTGGAGTAATGTCAAAATGACACTCACAAGAAGAGAAGTGTTTTTTATAAAAATCGGAAACAACGGCATGTAGGAGGTATTTAATGAGGCAGTATAGACAATTTGTAGGTTTATTGTTAGTCGCTATGTCTTTTTCAGTGATTGCTAACGAGTCATCACAGTATTATAAGAATTACGTTGGTTTTCAAACGGGTGTCGTTACATTATCGAAGACCGCTTATGATGGGGTTTCTCCTTCAGTGAGTTGGAGTGATGCGTCAGATCCAGGCTTCAATGTTCAGGTAATGTTCGGCCACTTATTTTTTCCAAGTTTTGGTGCTGAATTGAAAATAGGTTATTTGAACAATGGTCAAGGTAGTTCTAGTTTACCCAATGTGACTTCATCAGCTAATTTTCAGGTTATGAACTATAGCTTGAATGCGAAGTACTTTTTCATGGCCTCTAACACAACCGCTAAAAACCATCCTTATGTGGGTGTAGGGTTGGTTGGGTTAGATAGTGTGTCAGGTTCTACCACGCAGTCAGGCGAGTTAGACGGTTCGTTTGATTATGGTTTCCAGTTGTTGGTTGGCCTTAATCATCGCTTGAATGATCGTTTCAGTCTTGAGGTTGAGTATGCGCATATCGCTTCTTTAGATCTTCTAGAAGCATTAGGATATCAGCATCCGGCAAATCAACACTTATTTAATATCGGTATTATTTATCATTATAACTAAGGTTGGTTATTTGAGATGGTTTGATAGCTGCTGTTTTTGTTAGAGTGGGTTATCATACACAGTACAATGAATGAATGACAGTTAAAGGGATTTAACTGGATTTTTTTAATGCGATAGCGCTCGCATTGATTCCAATGTATTTTTTGACAAGATACCACTGCCAGGCGCAGTGTCCTGTACGAGAAACGCATAGGCTGATGCACACACCAGTGAGCCCATAGTGTGGAATTAAGTAGAGGTTCATGAGCACATTGAAAATAAGTATCACTAGCTGCGCTTTGATATTTTCACGGTTGTGTTTAGTGTATTTTAAAATGGGTTCTGCAAGAACAGTGATACTTTTGATTGAGTATCCGATTAGAAATAGGCTTAAGTCTAATAGTGGTGGCGAGTAGTTGTTACCAAACCAGTGTAGGAAGAATTTTCTACCTAATAAAATGATTATAAACAGGATAAAGGTGGTAAGCGTCACTTTTTTTGCAGCTCTTTGAGCCTGTTGCTCAAGCGTGCTCCATTGTTGATTCTGTGCCAGTGGTGAGATATTTGGTGAGTGTGTAATGAGGGCGGCTGCTCGAATGCTCCAGATGAAACTTGCAATCACCATGAATGCAGAAAAAAGACTAACGTCATTCTCTGAATGGTGGAATATTTCAAGCATAAACAGATTGACATAATTAGACAGGGTCATTAGTAGCATAGATATTAGCAGAGGAGTGGCTTGTTGCTGCCAGTTTGCCCGGGCATATTGGGCGGGTTTGTTGAGTCTTAGGGGGTGGCGACTTAGAGCACACAGTTGAATTAAAAAGATCGCTGTGATCGCGAAGCAATATAAAGTCAGTGCATGAGGTAGGGTAATGATGAAGGAATATCGGCTAGCTAACCCTAATAAGCCTAGAAAAATGAGAGGGGGTAGTAGGTAGCGAGTGTAAGAAACCCAGAGTGACTGTTTTTGAGCCATCAGTAGTTGTGTTGCGTAAATCCAGAGTGATCGGATAAAGATTGCTAACAAGAAGATACTGCGATGAATGCTGTCTAAGTAGAATGCATTAGGTAGGCTTGGGTTAACATGCGATAGCCAATGCCATAGTTCAATGGACAGACTAAAGATCAATGCCAGCATAATGAATAGCGCTAAGGAAAAAATGATAAAGCCCACTCGATGTGGGTGATCTTTTTTCGTGATGTAGATAGGCATAAATCGCAAGAGTGCTCTGTCCATGCCTAAAAAGCCAAATAGGGATAGGCATTCAATAGCCGCTAATAAGGTGAAAAAGTTACCGTATTGATTGATACTCAAGTGCTGAGAGAGTTGTGTGTTGAGAATGTAATTCAGTATGCAAGCTAACAATAGTGTGATGATACTAAATCTAAAGCGATTTTCTTTTTTTGATGTGATGTTCATCGGTGGTTAGGTTTTTGTTTGGTGAATAAAAGCTTGGTAGTCGGCTTGGATTTTTGCTGTGTGTTTGCCGGGTTTGCCATCGCCAAGCGCATTTCCATTAATGGCAGTAATGGGTGCAACACCACGAGAACTGGATGTGATCCAGGCTTCTTCAGCTTGTAAGAGTGTTTCTACAGAAATATCTTGTTCTTTCACTGTATAGCGTGTTTCGCAGAGGTTTTTTACGATTTCTCGAGTGACTCCACCTAATAAATCATGCGATAGAGGTGGTGTTATGACGCTATGTTCATGGTAGATAAACACATTGCTGCTAGCGCCTTCTAGTACGCAGTTATTATCAATAATAAGCGCTTCATCGGCGTGTTGTTTTTTTGCAGCTTGAGACATGAGTACATTAGCGAGACGATTAATGCTTTTAATATCACACCGGTTCCAGCGTATGTCGGGATGAAGAATGGCTTTAACAGGGTGGTTGAAATGGGTTTTTGAAACAGCTTGCGCCATGATGAATAGGGTGGGTGAGAGATCACCATAACATTGCTCACGTTGCTCTGATGATCCTCGAGTAACTTGTATATAGATATTTTGTTGTGTTTCAGGTGTATTTTTTGAGATAAGTGTTTCAAAAATGTCAACTATAGCCTTATCACTCATGGCTAGTTTGATATCGGTTTCCTTAAGGTTATGACGCAATCGTTGCAAATGTCGGTTAGCGTGAAAGAGCTTTCCGTTGAAGGCAGGAATACTATCGTAGACGCCATCAGCTAATAAAAAGCCACGATCCATTACTGAAACAGTGGCTTGCTGTTTTGGTATGAATTGACCATTGAGATAGACAGTGTTGGGTTTGGGCATGGTGTCACAGTCCTTGTGGGTCGCATTGAACAGGGGTTATTTTAACGCAAATTGGATGAAATAACAGATGATTTTTGTGGATTGTTGATCACTTGAAAAAAGTGTGTGTGGATAATGAGCTACCTTCGTTTTCACGGTCCATGATGTATTCATGTTTGAGATTCTTCAAAGGCTATCCATTGCTGATTCAAAAGTGTCGTTTATTACTAAAATTCATGATGACTACATCCACCTTAACACACTGTTAATTGATCGATAATTACCCTTGTTAGTATCCAGTGGCTGGTTATTTGTCACTTCTGGTGGCATTCTGACTGTCTTTTTATGAGCTTTTGGTGATGTTATGAATAGTACTACCGCAAATGGTGAGGTTGAGAATCCGAATTCTAGCAGTGATTCTCAGGGCAGCGATTCTCAGGATAACGACAGATGCTTGCCAGGTTTGACTGATCATCTTCAGCGTATTTTTGCTTTTGGTTTTACAAAAGTTCCGCCAAAGTTACAAGCGAATGAGCATCTTGACCCTCAAGCAGTTGCCATAGCTAATGCGCTTCTTGCGGTATTATGGTCTAGCATTCCCTCTTTATCCCAAGGTAATGCAATGAAGGCAGAGGAGGAACAAGCTATCTTGTCAGTACGTGCTACGCATCCGATGATGTCTTCATTACTTATCAAGCTGGCACGTCATCCAGGGTCAGAAAGAGATCTAAAAACCCAGGTGTGTGATTTTTTCACGGAATTTTTTGATCAATATCAGAACAGTGAGGGTGGTCGGTTCATAAGCGATCTTGAGGGTTTTTATGATGAAATGAATAGGCTGAAGAAGTTTGATGGTAAGGTGATCACCGTACCTGACACTAAGGCCTTGCATGAGTATCATCAGGCTTTAGAGTGTTATGTGTCTGTGCAGCAAAGTCTGTCTCAGCGTGATACTGAGGTTACAAACCCACTACAATCTCTGAGCGAACTTAATCGGCCTTTGTCTTATGATGAGGGGCCTGTAGTTGATCCGAAAGTAGTTGTAACTGAAGCTGATTGGAGTGGCCCCCTAAAAAAGAGCCACCTAAATTGCTGTTAATTTTCTCAAGAACTGCCTGGGCGAGTTCATTTTGAGACCTTTGTGCGGTGCATGCTCATTGTAATCATCAAACCAAGTGGGCAGTTGAGCCAGCACTGTCTGCGCATCTGATAAATCACTGACATAAGCATAGTCGCGTTTTATTGTTTTCACAAAAGCTTCAGCCATACCATTACTCTCAGGGCAATAGGGTGGCGTTGTGCAAATATCAAAACCAAGGGATCGGCCAAAACTAACCGTCTTATGTGCCGTGTAGCAAGGGCCGTTGTCACTGAGCCACTGAAGCTTGTGTGGCGCCTTAGGTTCGCCAAAGCGATGCTCTACTGTCTCCAACATCAGATCCCTAATCATGGCGCCATCAATGCCTCTGGTCGAAGCAATATAGCGCATAGCTTCACGATCACAGGTATCCAACGAAAAAGCCACGTAGACAGTATCGCCATTCCAGCAGCGTATCCCAAACCCATCAGAGCACCAACGCATATTACTCTTTAGCGTGATGATCGTACCTTTATGGGTGCGTGTAGGCTTTCGTCTTGGAGCGGTCATTAATAGCTGGCTTTCTTTCATAATCCGATAGACGCGTTTGTGATTAACCCTTTGTTTATCGGATAAAGTGCGGCCTTGGTTTAGTATGGCTGTCACACGGCGATAGCCATACGTTGCTCGCTGTTTAATAATAGCTTGTATTTTTGTCAGTAATTCTGCATCTTCTTTAAATGAAGGGTAGCAGCCTTTTTCTTTAACGGTATTCATGTTTAATCGCCTTTGTAAATTTGAACGGGAAAGATCGAGTGCACGTGCCAGTGCTCTTATTCCAAATCGTCCAGACCGTCCAATGGTTGTCGCGAGATCAGTTTTTTTTCGCGACCCAGCTTTACCGCTTCTTTTAATATCTCATTGTCCAGCGTCTTCCGTCCAAGCGCTGCCTCAAGCTCGCGTATGCGCTGCTTCAACTTTTTCATCTCTTTTTTTGACACAACCGCGTCTTCACAATCCACACCCGTCAATGCACCTTTTTCCAAAGCTAGCCTCCACTTATACAGTAATCCTGGTCTTAGGCCGTGTTGCCGAGCTACGTACGATACGCTGCTGCCTGGCTCGTAAGTTTCCTCGACTATGCGCTTCTTTTCAAGAGCTGGATAGCGACGACGCTTGGGTGCTTGATCTGATGAATTTAAGTCTTTCATTTTTATTACCTCTTTTCAGTTAGTTAAGAGGTGGTCCTTACTTTTAGGGGGCTACTACAGCACCCATAAAAGTGTGTAGCTAACACCATTTAACTACCTTTATGTGAAAGCGAGCTGGATGTTAAAGAACAACCAGCAGTCAGTTTAAAGACAGTGCGGTTAATGTGATGTTCGGTGAAAGTTATGTACTGTGATTTGCGGTCAGTCAACGCTAAAA
The DNA here is from genome assembly GCA_014238445.1 of Coxiellaceae bacterium. GTDB lineage: Bacteria > Pseudomonadota > Gammaproteobacteria > Coxiellales > Coxiellaceae > UBA9148. The sequence continues at coordinate 6,617 of JABABC010000166.1, read as the reverse complement.
TTAAGAAGATATCTTTAAAACAAACACTTAAACTGAAATTAGCGTATAATTAAAACATCTATTTAATGGCGAGTTTTCTTATGTATTTTAGAATAATTAGCGTGATTTTTGTTATTATCTTGTCCATACTGCCTGTTTTAACGCCACCTGCCTTAGGTGGACAAGATCAAATACAGAATAATGTGGATGCTAATCGCCCTACAAATACCCCGTTAATAATTTTATCATGGAATAAATATACCTTTGACATCATGAAGTCTAATCCATCACGGGGAAAAGAAACCCCTATTGTTATTCATGGTAAGACTGCCGGTTATTACTATAAATATTACAATGCGGTTGTTGTCTGGCCTTTAGCAACGTGCGCCAATCTTGGTGTTAAAGGAAAGCCAACTGAATGTATTCAATTCATTAAATATTTATTATCAAATTACTCACCAAAATTGATAGTTTCTTTGCAAACGGGAGGAATGCACCCTAATTCTAATAAAACTAATATAGGAACACTTTTTAAAATAGTTCGTATTAACTATAAGGGGGAATGTTTAACAATACCCAATCAAATTGCTTCCGCTTTACCGCCTGCAGTTGAGTTGTATACTACCGCCTACCACTCTAAAAAACAAAAAACATGCGATTCACATAATGTTATGTTGTCATCAAATAGCCTTGGATTTCCAATAGTTATGGGAGAAAAAAATGACGGCTCACCTAAATTATTAGTGATTGCAGGTTTAACAAACTTTGATCGAGATAATCCATCCTTGTCAAAAAAAGAATATTCAGACAATAAATGGGCAGTTGCCCTCGAAATAGTTAACTATGTTAATCAGCATTTCATCAACATAAAAAGTGCCCTTCCGATAAGCGAGCACTGAGTTTTATCATGAAGCAATTGCCAAAAATCATTTGGATCTATTGGGGTCAGGGGTGGGTACATGCACCAACGCTAGCTCAACAGTGCAAACAATCATAGGGGCATTATAATACAGATTGAGAAATCCGCGCCCTAATTATCGCGTTTTTTTGATAACATGAAATCAATAGTCGCCCCACATTTATCGACAGCACGATAGAGATAGTTCCACATCCCTTTGACCTTGATAGTAGTCTCATCCATATGCCAACGACCACCCACTTGAGCTTTATAGCGTTTAGTGAAGGCTATTTCTAATAAAAGAGCGTATTTAATAACCCAGCAGTTGATGGTTGAATGGTCGATATCAACCCCGCGTTCTGCCATCAGTTCTTCTCTATGTCTATAGCTCAATGAATAGGCAAGTTATCAATGAGTAGAGTGAGAGTAGTAACAGACCAAAGGAGAGGTGTTCTTCAGCAGGAATACCACTCTATCGTCGCTGGAATCATTTAAAAACCAAAATTAATGGGTAGCATTCTTTCATAACAATAGGATCTGAGCGGAAGAAATCAGATATTCTACAAAAAAAACCGCTAGTCTCCTGCAGTAAAACACTGCTCTTAACTAGCGGTTTATATAAGCATTGACTTATAGAAAGTTAAATTAGATAACTTCCACTTCAATCGCGCTTAAACCTTTAGGCGAATTTTCAGTTTCGAACTGAACTTTAGTACCGTCATGCAGATTACCTGCTTTGATACCATTTTTATGAACGAAAACATCCTTACTACCATCGTCAGGAGTTATAAAGCCATATGCTTTATCATGATTGAAAAATTTTACTATACCGGTTTGCATGAAAAGTACCTTTTATATTATTAAAATCAAATGTCTAGTATTTAAGACAAGGGAAAGATAAACCATCTGCAGCATAATAGCAATAAAAACTCTTCTAGAATTCCAGTTCATATCAACAACACACCAGCCATCGAAAGCCAACTCAACGATTCAAGAAAATAATGTCGCACCTAAAATAGAGGTAACACCTGTATGTAACTGAAATTACAATATTTTATAATATGAATATCATTCTAACGTTATAGCAAGAGACGATAAAACGCTCATTCTGTCACTCTAAAAATGATCGCTAGCATCTTACTTGCCTATCATCAATATATTAATACTAACCCACTGATTTTTAACAAATAATTTTAATTTAAATCATATTCCCGATGACTTAAGTCAATAAATCGGATCATTTATCCTCAGCAACATACCGGTAACACTTAAATTTAATATTACCTTAAGTATATGAATGTACAATAAAGGAACTAAATGTGAGACAAACCGATGCGACCAGGAGAAGATGAGTGGGTGATTAAATCGCCCAAAAAGAAAGCCCCAAAAAAAAATGGGTTTAGTCCTGATAACGTCAAGCCCACGTATCAGATATCGATTGATAACATTATATTTAACTCCTATAGCGTCAGCACAAACAAATACAACCGATTGGCAAGCAGTCGCGGGGCCTTCCAACCTGTATCACCTGACGAGAATCGCATACCCTTATTTGGAGCAGCAATCGATAACAACGGAAAAGCACTCACAGGTGATGCCCATAATTTCATTCATGTGGTGGGTGTGGCGGATGAGGAAACAACAAGGTGCTTTGAACAGCTAACCAATATCGCAAGCCGGATCATTAAGATACATAGTATCGACCAAGCACATAAAAACCCAATCGATCAAAAAGAAAAAAAATGTCGAATTAACCATCTGCATACACTTCAATCACAAATTCGAGGATATCAAACACTACTCAAATCTATGAAAGATAAGGGTCACAGTCACTATCAATTATTCGAGTATCTTACCTCACATATTTTATTGGACATTGATCGTTATCGAGCAGCGTCTATTGATGATAAGATCTCCAATCCTTATAGTGGCATTGAGAAATTATCGAAACCTGATACAAAATTTCTTTGCCATAAAGCTTATAAAAATCAATACAATTTATCTGAGTTTACTCAATCAAGAACACCTAAAAAGTTACCTGGAGCACTTGAAATATCATCTAATCATCATGATAGCAAAACATCGATTAATGGATACAGTGAAATGACAGGATCACTATTTCACAATGAAGGCAAGCGAATTGATAGAGTGGATAAAAATCGTCAAGTAAGAAACCCATTAATGGATATTACTGTCCAAACCCTGAATGCTAAAAAAAAGCATTCGGACGAAAAAGAGGATGCCAAAGAAAAAGGGGACAATGCAAAAGAAAATACCCCTTACTCGAGGTTAACTACTGTGTGCCCCACTAATGAAAAAAAATAACGACATGCTACCAACCAACACTAAAAATAAGATAGGGCCTCCAATTATTCATTCGCATCATCAAAACGCAATGCCATAAAGAAACCTAAAGTGAACAGCTCATTAATACTATCTCATTAGCATTAGGAGGTGATTTCAAGCATCCCCTTTGGTAATCTTTAACGTAATACGCAATATAAGGACATACCATGGCGTCACATTACCAAGCATTAATCACTCGATTTGATCAGTTTATCACTTTACTTAAACTACAAGAATTTATAGAGTGGGACGAAGCCGTTATGATGCCAGTTGGTGGTTCTGATTAACGCAATGAGGCATTGCTGCCATGGAATATTGATCTCATAAAAGTGGCCTCAAAAGATCAATAACTTACGCTCTTTGACAATTTAAACTTTGACGCTCACACTACTATCGGCACAAGGATATGTCAGAATATCGAAACGAAAGGTAAAAAATCATCTGATAGTTGAATATGCATTCGACTTTTGTTTCTTATCCTCATAATAAAACGAGTGAGACAACAACTATGAAAAAACCCATACATAAACCCAACTTTTACGTCTTTGCTGGTACACCTAGTTCAGGGAAAACTTCAGCACTCAAAGCATTGAGTCAGAAAGGGTTCCAAACAGTCCCTGAAGCCGCACGAAAAGTGATTAAAGCGTACCAACAATCATACGGCGTTTCACTTCTAGATACGGATAAACCGGCATATTGTACGCTCATGCTTAAACAATGTGTTGCAGATTTTTTAGATCATGCCCATAACGATAATATTATTTTTTTTGATCGCGGCCTGCCTGATGCGGCATATGCTGCTTCAGCCATATTAGGTCAGGTCTCAGCAGAAACCGCTCATTTAATTGAGACGCATCGCTATCATTCCCATGTCTTTTTATTCCCACCATGGAAGGATATCTTTAAGTCTGATGAGATACGACCCACTGATTTTAACGATATTGAAGAATCCTATGAACGCATTAAACAAGCTTATCTGGATTATAGCTATCAGATAATTGAAGTTCCTAAAATCGATATTATTGCACGGGTCAATTTCATCCTAGAAACACTTCAAGAGTAATCTTCTATAACATGGACATTCATCTAGAGATTGTGATGGGGTGTCAGTCATTAAGTATGCTCGGAATACTACAGAAATACGCCATCCCTTGGAATATTAATCTTGTAAAAGTGACTACCAAAGATTAATAGCTTGCGCTCTACTACCATAACTTAACTTACGAGGCTAACAATAAAACCAAAGGCTAGCAGGGTTAAATTATTTTACTAGGGGGTAGTTGGTGTGACGCTCACGTTTAATGCACAAAGTCTCCATGCCGCACTTCATCGTGTCGCACCAGGTCTAATGAGAACACAAGCGAATAGTGTCACCTACCCCCTTCACATTATTATCCGTTATGAAATAGAACAAGCTTTATTTAATAAATCCATCACGGTTAAAGACTTACCAGCGGTTTGGAACGAGAAGATGCATGCTTATCTTGGCTTACAGCCTGACTCAGATGCTAATGGCGTGATGCAAGATGTGCATTGGGCTGGCGGTAGTTTTGGTTATTTCCCTGCGTATGCATTAGGCCTGTTGCTGGCAGCGCAACTGTTTAAAAGTCTACAAGAGGACTTACCATCCATGGAGGCTGACTTAGCTTCTGGTCAATTTCGTACTATTAATCATTGGCTAAAGAAAAACATTCATCAGCAAGGTTCACACCTCACATTCAATTAGCTGGTGTCACATGCAACGAAAGCTCCTCTGCAAGTTGATGCCTACTTGCGCCACATAGACGCAATAATAGATCCTCAATAACGAACCATGGCTTATCCCCATACTGCGAACTAGTGATCTATTGCTAAGTACTTGAGTCAAATACTACAGGGGGAGGTTTAAATAAATACGCAGGTAGAATAAGCGAGGCTCCTCTGAGCTTATTAGCTTCACCTATAAAACTAACGTTTGCATTAGTCCTAAGGCATATCATCAACAGCGGTTTTAGGCCGTAACATTAAATCTTGGCGATCCAAACCTAGTGAGATAGCTAGCGAACCCGCTACGTAAATCGAAGAGTAAGTCCCTACTACAATACCGATGGCCAGGGCTAACGCAAAGCCATGCACGGTCTCGCCTCCGTAAAGAAACAAGGCAATGACCACGACCAATGTTAAACTCGAGGTCATGATCGTTCGTGATAGCGTTTGGTTAATCGAGGCATCCATAATGCTCGAAGGGGTTCCTTTACGCATACGGCGAAAATTTTCCCGGACACGATCATAAACCACAATCGTATCATTCAATGAATAACCAATAACGGTCAGAATCGCTGTGAGTACTATAAGGCTAAACTCAAAATGACAATAAGCAAAAATACCCAAAATTAAAATGGGGTCATGTACCAATGCAACTGCAGCGCTAACCGCAAAACGCCACTCGAAACGCAGCGCGATATACAACATAGTTCCCAGCATGGCCAGTACAATGGCTAAAACACCATTAGTCATCAGCTGCCTACCCACTGAAGGCCCAATATATTCCAGCGATCCAATCTTTACATCTGAGGGTAAAACTTTCATCAAATGTGCGCGCAGTTCATCTTGAGACCACTCTTCATGTGGCGCAATTCGAACAGAGATATCATCCGTGTCATAGCGTGTCAATGAGGCTTGAGAAAAACCAGCCTCCACCAAATCATTACGCAGTTGATTAAGGTCGCTCACAGGTTGGGAGAAAGTGACATCAAACGTAGTCCCGCCTGTAAATTCAATACTTAACTGAAGCCCTTGAGTAATCAAAGCTGCCAGTGAAGCTACAAAAATAATCACTGAGAACAACGCTGCTAACTTACGCTGGCGCATAAACTGAATCGTTGTATTTGCTTTAAAAAATTCCATCTTATTGCCCTGTCTTATATCGCATTCCTAAACGCAAACGACGCTGCAATTTGCCGCCATACAGTAAATTAATCAGTGCGCGTGTAAAAAAGATAGCCGTGATCATGGAAGTCACTAAGCCAATCGTTAAGGTAATCGCAAAACTTTTAATGGTTCCTGAGCCTAAAGTAAAGAGCACTACAGCAACAATTAAGGTAGTCACATTGGCATCGACAATGGTTGAAAAGGCACGATCATACCCAGCGCTAATGGCTGCTTGAGGTGAAACACCATTACGCAACTCCTCTCGAATACGCTCATTAATCAGTACATTCGCATCCACAGCCATACCCACAGTTAATACGATGCCTGCTATACCAGGCAGCGTCATGGTCGCTTCTAACAGCGACATCACCGCAATGACAAAAATCACGTTTAGAATTAAAGCCAAGTCTGCTACCAAGCCAAACACCGAGTAATAGAATGCCATGAAAATAATGACAACCAATGAGCTAATCAAACAAGAATG
>JABABC010000055.1 GCA_014238445.1 Coxiellaceae bacterium | reverse complement strand
TATTGCCTTACTACGCCGTGATATCGGTATGATCTTTCAAGACCCACAGTTAATCCCACATCGAACGGTCTTTGAAAACATTGCATTACCTTTATTCATATCAGGCTATCGTCTCATCGAGATTAAACGGCGTGTTCGTGCAGTCCTAGAAAAAGTAAACCTCGAAAATAAAGAACACGTCTTTCCTGAGGAGCTCTCTCTTGGGGAGCAACAACGTGTCGGCATTGCACGCGCTGTTATCCACCGCCCCTCTCTATTACTGGCTGATGAACCAACAGGAAATTTAGACCCCGAACTATCACGATACATTATGTCGCTCTTTTCTGCGTTTAATGCGATTGGTGTCACTGTCTTAGTCGCAACGCATGACCTCTCTCTCATTGCCACGATGAACCAACGCATTATCACCTTACAACAAGGCCAGCTACTCACGAAGGAACGTGCACATGAAGTCGCCTAACACACAAGCCGGGCGTTCCGTGCAACTCTCGCCAATGCACCAATGGCTGACGGAACACAGTCGAGCACTGTTTTCCTGTCTAGGCGCTATGTTAAAGCGACCCCTGTCTAACCTGATCGCTATTCTCATTATCGGTATCGCGATTGCCCTACCTTCAGGGTTACAACTGTTTTTAATGAACATCAAACTCATGACACAACAATTCCACACACAACCGACTCTCTCATTGTATTTGGCACCAAACACCTCACAACAACAAAGCACCGCACTGCTTCATACTATCAACCAATACCAGCAAGTCGACCACACCACCTTCATCTCATCAGCAGAGGGCCTCAGAACCTTTGGCCAACAAACACACCTCACCTCGGTACTGGATCAACTGAACCAAAACCCATTACCCGCTATCATTGAAGTTACACCAAAAATCTCCCAACAAAGTCCTAGCGCACTCAAAACATTACAATCACAATTACAGCAGTTGCCCGGTATCACTCTCGCACAAATGGACACGCAATGGGTCTTTCGCCTCTATCAGCTCCTGAAAATAGGCACCCGCATCACACTGATCCTCACCCTGCTCTTTTACCTTGCCGTGATTCTGATTGTTGGTAATACGATTCGTATGGCTGCGCAAGTATACCAGCGTGAAAGTCAGATCCAGCATTTATTTGGTGCCTCAAAAGCCATGATCAGGCGCCCATTGCTATATCGAGGCACAGGGCTTGGTCTCTGCGGCGGCATACTGTCATGGATAATTATAGAGTTATCAATGCTTTACATAAAATCTCCAGCACTAGCCTTAGCACACAGCTACCAAACAGATTTAATAACAACCCATATCCCCTTACAAACGGGGCTAAGCATTATCTTATCTGGAGCAGTATTGGGTTGGCTAGGGGCTCGATTGGCAGCCAGGCAGCACCTAAAAACTCAGTAAATACAAATCGTTAGATATTACTCCCTGACACGAAGCACAGTCGCTAAAATATTGGCGATTAACGGCAAGTAGTGGTATAATTTGTCCGCAAACAACACCAACCCCGATGTTTTTTATGACTAATGCGTTAATGCCTTTTGAAAAATCACTCTCTGTTGGCAGTCTCGGTGCTTACATTAACTGGGTCAACCAAATCCCGCTATTAAGCGCGGAAGAAGAGTATGAGCTCGCAGAAAAGCTCCAACAAACAGGCGACCTTGAGGCAGCACGCAAACTAGTGATGTCGCACTTGCGCTTAGTGGTGAAAATGGCGCGCGGCTATAATGGCTACGGCTTACAACAAGCCGATCTCATTCAAGAAGGTAGCATCGGATTAATGAAAGCCGTGAAACGGTTTGACCCTACCGTGGGTGTCCGTCTAGTGTCGTTTGCTATTCACTGGATCCGTGCGGAAATGCACGAATTTATCTTACGCAATTGGCGCATCGTTAAAGTAGCCACCACCAAAGCACAGCGCAAACTCTTCTTTAATCTACGTAAGTCTGCAAAAAAACGGGGATGGTTTAGCCAGTCTGAAGTTAACTCGATTGCCGAACAACTGAATGTATCGACTAGCGATGTCACCAAGATGGAGCAACGCCTCAATGCCCATGATGTAGCCTTTGAAACCAGCACAGAAGATGAAACGGATACCGCATCGCCAGCGCACACGCTAGAAGACCATAGCACGAATCCAGAAAAACTATTGACGCAGCAAGACTGGGCGTCCAAACAAGAAGGCCATTTAAAAACCGCGATACACCAACTCGATCACCGTAGCCGAGATATCTTAGTCCGCCGCTGGCTCAGTGAGCAAAAAGCCACCTTGCATGAACTCGCTGATGAATATGACGTATCCGCTGAACGCATCCGCCAATTAGAAAAAAGCGCACTCAATAAGCTCAAAGCCCACCTTAAACAAGCAGCTTAGCCCCCCTCACTTCAATACACTGGAAACAGACGCTGCTCAAAGCAACACCGTAGTTTCTATCAAGAAAATCAGGTAGACTGCTTCGCAAGACATGCCCTATGATAACTCTGGCAATCACTCTATTCATATACACAAGGATTATTATGAAAACACACCCTATACGCATGGCATTAGCAGCCATTTTACTAGCCTTCATCGCGCCCTGGGTGACTGCCTCTGCACAACCAACTAACAACTCCACGGATCAAAACACTGCACTTTCTGATCAACAAGTGGAGCAAGTGAACACACTCATCCATGACTATATTCTCAATAACCCTGAAATATTAATTGAAGCGGGTCAAGTCTTACAAAAGAAACAGGCCGAAGCGGAGCAAAACGCTGCCATGACTGCCATTGCCGCCAATAAAGACGCTCTCTTTCATCAAAAAGACTCACCCGTTATTGGCAACCCTAAAGGTACTGATTTCATCGTTGAGTTTTATGATTATCAATGCGGACACTGCAAAGACATGACCCCTACCATCACGGCTGTATTGAAAGAAAACACCCATGCAAAGCTAATACTGAAAGAGCTGCCTATCTTTGGTGAAAACTCTGAGTTTGCCGCCAAGGCCTCTCTGGCCGTTTACCAAATCGCCCCACAATCTTTTACGGAGTTTCATAAACAACTCTTAAATATTGAAGGCCCACTCAGCGAAGAGAAAGTGCTTGATGTTGCTACACAACTCAAGATTAACCATACCGAGTTAACACAAGCCATGGCTAATTCTGCCACTGAACAAGAGCTCAAAAACAACTTTCAGCTTGCGCAAAAAATTGGCATTCAAGGCACGCCTTCTTTTGTACTAGCTAATGATAAGCTCACTGAATTTAAGTTTATCCCAGGTGCGACATCAAAAGAAAACCTACTGAAGCTTCTTGGCGAATTACAATAAATAACTCCTCCCCTTAGACTCAGGCCTAAGGGGATTCACTTTAACCTCACGCACCCACGCTTATGATTACTTTTCAAAACATAATACTGACATTACAGCACTATTGGGCAGACCAAGGTTGCACACTACTTCAACCACTCGATATGGAAGTGGGCGCGGGTACTTTTCACCCTGCCACTTTTCTACGGGCGATTGGTCCTGAACCTTGGTACAGTGCTTTCGTGCAACCTTCTCGTCGTCCTACTGATGGGCGATACGGCGATAACCCTAATCGCTTACAACATTATTATCAATT
>JABABC010000090.1 GCA_014238445.1 Coxiellaceae bacterium | reverse complement strand
GACGCTAAACGCCAAGTGTTTTGCACACAACCCGCCATTCGTCATGCGCCCGCTAATATCTTCTGCGAAGTACTCGGCACAGCCATTCTAGTCTTCTGTGTTGGAGCGATTTTCGGTCAAGCGAACCTTCATCACCCTGCAAGCGGTTTAGGGCCTTATCTTGTAGGCGTTATTGTTTGGGGAATCGGGCTTTCATTAGGAGGCCCAACAGGGTATGCCATCAACCCAGCTCGAGACTTTGGACCTCGCCTCGCACATGCCCTACTGCCTATAGCAGGGAAGAGTCACTCCGATTGGAGTTATGCCTGGATACCCGTGGTTGCGCCCTTCATTGGCGGAGGGATCGGTGGCCTAGCATGGAAGTGGGTGTTTGGTGTTTAATCTTGTCGCTATTAAGTGATCGTTGTTAACTTACTTTCACTATAGTTATTACATACCCCTACACGCTCACTATTCAATCAATCACTTAGTCTCCACCATGCTCATACGCTTAATGCTGAGTCATCACCGTAGGACGATGGCATTGGAAGGTCAATACACATTAACGACTGGCGATATAATCCGCTAAAGCTTGCTGTTGATCTAACGTTAAGAATAACCCTAATTGACTACGGCGCCAGATAATATCATCAACTGTTGCTGCCCACTCATGCTCTATTAGATACGCCACTTCTTTTTCATAAAGCCCTGCACCAAAGTCTCTACCCAAGTCGTTGATCGATTCGCAATGATTCAGTAAAACCCGTGTTTCCATACCATAACTGTTCCAATACCTCTGCAACAATGAACCATGAAGCCAAGCATGCGCTGCCTTTAATGAACCCACAGCTTGATCTAGGGTTAACCCTAAGAAGTCACCGCCCGGTAAAAAAGCGGAGGCGGTCCACGCACCACCCATCTGAGGGAAAAAAGGTTTTAATTCATTCATCACATGCTCAGCGAGTATTCGATGCGTGGTGATCTTGCCACCAAACACATGAATTGCCGGCAAGTGAGATGAATCATGATCCATCAATAAATGGTAATCACGGGATATAGCAGAAGCCGACTGACCTAAACCACCGCCATAGAGTGTCCTAACACCACTGAAACTCGAAACAACATCTGTCGGTGCAATCGACTGCTTGAAATAACGGCTTATTTCATCACACAAATAACGGCATTCCTCATCTGTTATCACCGGCGCATGCAAGTCTCCCGCAAAGATCTTATCCGTCGTTCCAATTAATGTAAAATCGTTGTGATAGGGTATTGCAAAAATAACGCGCTTATCAGCACTTTGGAAAATATACGCATGATCACCTGAATAACAACGTGGCACAATCAAGTGACTACCTTGCACTAACGTGGCTGTGGCAGATACCTGAGATCCCATTACGTCTGCAGCTACCTTCTCAACCCATGGACCACTGGCATTCACCACTGCTTTAGCACACAGCGTAGTCATTGCTTCTGTCTTACTATCCTTTAATTGAACTCGCCAGCCATCTGGCGTCCTTTCTGCACGTTCGCACGATGTATGCAACCGTATCTCTGCACCCTGTTGCTCTGCCAATCGCGCCGTTAATACGACCAACCTTGCATCATCCGTTTGACAATCATAATAACTAAAACCTGTCTTGAAACTTGACTTCAATGGGTCAGCATAGGATTGCTGCTTAAGTGACAAACGTTTTGAACGTGGCAATGATCCACCCCACGCCAAAAAATCATACAACCACAAACCACACTGCAACATCCACGCGGGACGTAATTGACGCTCATACGGCAAGATAAACTCTAATGGACGCACTAAAAAAGGCGCCTTCGCCATCAAAATTTCACGTTCGTGTAACGCTTTTTTGACTAAACCAAATTCATACTGCTCTAAGTAACGCAATCCACCATGAATTAACTTCGTACTCCGGTTCGATGTGGCGCACGCTAAATCACCTTGCTCGCATAAACACACCGACAAACCCCGCCCAGCTGCATCGCAGGCAATCGCAACACCGTTAATACCGCCGCCAATAACACACACATCCACTACTGACATCTCAAGCCTATCTGGTTAATGTCCCATCACTTGATTCATTATAGAACATTCCAACTCATTCAACCAAAGAGAGACGATATCTTCTTACTAGTGAGTTTGCATACTAAAGTCTTTATGCGAAGATAGGCAATCGCATTAGGGGGAATAGTATTGTGAACCATTATTTACTGGCACTCGACCAAGGCACTACCAGCACTCGTGCCGTTATCTTCTCAGAGGCAGGGGAACTGCTTACCCAACATCAAATTGGTCTAGAACTCCGCTACCCTCACAATGCTTGGGTAGAACAAGACTTAGAAGCCATCTGGCAGACCACGGTCACTTGCATTCAGCAAGCTTTAGTGCAAGCGAATCTCACAGCCAGTGATATATCGGCACTTGGCATTTCCAATCAACGTGAAACCACGTGTGTTTGGGATCGAGACACTAGCGCCCCCATTTACCCAGCCATCGTCTGGCAAGACAGACGCACCGCTGATCATTGCAATGCTTTATCAAAACAACCAAATACCACGCAGTTATTACAAGACAAAACTGGCCTATTACCTGACCCTTACTTTTCAGCCACAAAGCTCGCTTGGATATTAGATAACGTTGAGGGTGCTAGAGCAAAAGCTGAATCCGGCAAACTCGCGTTTGGGACTATCGATAGCTTCTTACTGTGGCGATTAACCGGCGGGGCTTCTCATCTAACTGATGCTACTAATGCTTCGCGCACCTTACTCTTTAACATTAACACGCAAGCATGGGACGAGGATCTTTTAGAGCTCTTCAATATACCATCAAATCTGTTACCCACAGTCTGTGATTCTGCGCATCGATTTGGCGAGACACCATCTAATTTATTTGGGTCACCCATTCCGATCACTGGCACCTTAGGTGACCAGCAAGCTGCTACAGTGGGCCAATGCTGTTTTAAACCGGGCATGATCAAAAGTACCTACGGCACAGGGTGTTTTATGCTACTCAATACCGGCGATCAAAAAGTCACCTCACAACATCGCCTGCTCTCCACCGTCGCTTATCGCGTTAACCAACAACCGACTTATGCGCTTGAAGGCAGCATCTTCATGGCCGGCGCAACCGTACAATGGCTTTGTGATATTTTGGGTTTAATTAAAGATGCCAAAGACACGCAAGCACTGGCTGAAAAAATCGATCACACCAATGGTGTGTATCTAGTTCCGGCATTTACAGGCCTAGGCGCCCCCTATTGGGATCCCGATGCTCGTGGCGCTTTAGTGGGACTCACACGTGACAGTCGCATTGAACACATTGCTCGTGCTGCTCTTGAAGCGGTGTGTTACCAAACACACGATCTCATGCAGGCCATGCTATCCGATTACGAAGGTAAAATTGGCACACTCCGTGTGGATGGTGGGATGTCTTCTAATGATTGGTTGCTGCAGTTCTTAAGTGACATCTTACACACCCCTGTACAGCGACCACAATGCATTGAATCGAGCGCATTGGGTGCAGCATGGATGGCAGGTTTAGGTGTCGGCTTATTCGATTCACTGCACGACCTTGCCCAACACTGGACACTCAAGCAAGGCTTTGAGCCTACGATGCCTGAAGCGCAACGCAACACCTTGCTCAAAGGATGGGATCAAGCGATTGCGCGTGTGATCGATTAAAGCAAAGCGTTACTCTCAAACATTAGGACTCATGTTCGCGTCAAGAAGAGAATCGGTGATTCCACCCGATTGGCTAGACCCTGTTGAATGGGCAAAGAAACAACTGGGAGGGTTCTGTTTATATAAGCCAGACAAACGCTCATCACCGCAAAAAACTCCTTGAACAAAGGTTGTTCCCATAGCCATTAAAACTGCAAGCCCCCCTGATAATGGCAGGACCAAAGACTCATTTATCTTGTCAGAACTAATATCATTGTACGTTCCCAAGGCCATAAAGCCCGCTAAGGTTACCAGTAAATGTACTATTTCTAGAGTTTGCTCGCTTGCAGGAACAATGCTCATTAACCCGGTTACTGCGCAGACTGCCCCTATGAGATTAGCTATACCATGTTTAATACCTTCATCAACGTCTGCATTCTTTAGAATCATAGGTGCGCACGTCAAACCCGTCAGAACAAAAGGAAGAAAAACCACCACAAATGGCTTAATCTGATCAACTACTTTCGTTGCAACCGACTGCTTAGCATACAGGGCCTCACCTGAAACCACCGCACTAACCAATGCAGTCATACCCAACCAACTCACTATAGGCAGAGCGCTTGCAGGTATTACCGCCTCTAAACTATAGCTTGTTCCAACAAAAGCAGTCACTCCCAAGAATAGATCCCTATTTTTAAGAGCCGAAGCATAAAGGGTTTGAGGAATGCTCAACGGTGCAAGAACGCTAGATTCTGGTTCTATTTGAGTGCCGTCGCGACTAATCTCTGAGCCAACTGACTCCCAAGTGAATCTCTCTTCATCTGTATTTGCTTCTAACATATCAATCAACTCCCATTAAAACCATGGTGTTTTATACTTAATAGTGGGGAATAATGTCAAATTAAGGGAACATTATTTGCCCTAACTGGACGGATAGAAACACATCAGACAAACAGCGAAGCAATCGCTTTTCTTAAATTTTTCAGTGAGTTAATAACTAATTTCAACAAAAGAAGCGTTGACATGCCATGCCTATATGGATCTATGTGTCCGCAGCAATACAGTGTAATAATTCCTGGATTTCTGTCTCTGTTAGCTCACGACTCCGCCCTTTGGGTAAGTTTTTCGGCAACATCACACTGCCAAAACGGACACGCATTAGACGACTCACAACAACATTTTGAGATTCCCACAAACGACGCACTAGACGATTTCGCCCTTCTTTGACTAAAACATGAAACCAATGATTACTCCCTTTACCCCCTGAGTCCACGACATGCTCAAACCGTGCTACACCATCCTCTAAACGCACGCCGCGTGTGATGCGCTTTACCATCGCTGTATCCACGTCACCTAAAATACGGACTGCGTATTCACGCTCAATGCCACTCGAAGGATGCATGAGCTGATTAGCTAACTGGCCATCATTCGTTAACAATAATAACCCGGAAGTATTGATATCCAATCGCCCTACACTGACCCAGCGCGCATGATGCAATGCCGGCAAATGATCAAACACCGTTGCACGACCTTCAGGATCTTGTCGTGAGCAAATCTGACCTTCCGGCTTGTGGTATAACAAGACGCGTGAAGGCTGGTCCTCTTGAATCGTGATTAACTTGCCATCTACTTTGACTTGATCATTCATACCGATGCGATCACCCAGCTTGGCAGGCTTACCATTGACAATAATACGGCCATCTTGAATCCAACGTTCAATTTCACGACGCGAAGCGAAGCCTTGGCGCGCCAAAACTTTTTGAATTTTTTCTGTCATCTGGGTGTCTTCTTCTTTTAACTCGAATAATCCTGGGTTATACCAGCTCAGCAGGCTCTTTGGCAACTGCTTGTGTGGATACTTCGACATTACCCGTTAGCGGTTCATCCACGGTTACTGTGGCTGTATCAACATGCTCAGATAAAACCGCTTCATCATCAGCTACCTCTTCTTCAGAAGCCACCCAAGTTGAGCGTGCTGCTTCAATGGCTTCCAAACGCTCATCAGCATCCGCTAAGACGGCTGCAATTTCTTCATCACTGACTCTCGGTGTGATCACAACAGTATCCGTTGAGATACTGGTATCAGACGATGAAGGCTCTGAGGGTGACTCGGACGGGTTCTCTTCATTAACTTCTGTGGAGGCTTGCAGTGCTTTTTCAATCGCTTGATTCGCATCCATGCTCAAATGCAGTTGCTCAGACAACACCTGCTCTACTTCCTCTAAATCCATAGACTCTTTCAAGGTGGGCAGCTCTGACAAAGAAGTGACATTAAAATCATCTAAAAATTGCTTAGTCGTTGCAAATAAAGCTGGCTTACCGGGCGTATCACGATAACCCGCTTCCTTAATCCAATCGCGGTCTATTAATGTGCGTATAATATTAGAACTCACTACCACGCCACGTACATCTTCAATTTCAGCGCGCGTAATGGGTTGTCGATAAATAATCAATGCTAATGTTTCCAACAACGCACGCGAGTAACGCGGTGGTTTCTTTTCCCATAATCGTGACAACCACGGTGACCATTGCTGGTCTGCTTGAAAGCGGTAACCCGTTGCCACTTCAACTAGCTCCACACCACGCCCTCCATAAGTGGCTGCGAGCGTTTGCACATCTGCTTTAATTTCCGCTGTGGTTGGGCACGCATCTTCGGGAAACAACCCGCGTAGCTTATCTAAGGTTAAAGGGGTAGCAGAGGCGAATAGAGCCGCTTCTAAAATACACTGTTGTTGAGTCATCGTTTCAGACATGATAATTACTCCGCTGCTGTCGTTGCTTTTACATGAATAGGGCCACACACCTCAGCTTGCACAAGCTCCAGGACTTTTTGTCGCACTAACTCTAAAATGGCAATCAAAGAGACCACAACACCCACACGGCCCTCTTTGACATCAAATAAACAGGAAAATTCAATAAAGGCGTCAGAAGATACACGCTCCAAGACCAAGGTCATACGTTCGCGAACGGATAGCGCTTCATGCGCCACTTGATGATTCGTATATAAACTAGCCCGTCGCATCACTGCTTGAAAGGCATTAAGAATATCATCGAAAGGCACCTCCGGTGGTGGTGCCACATGAGCCAGCTCTGGTTTGGCCGCATCAGCAAGAAAGATCTCTCGATCCACACGAGGTAATGCATCCAATGCTTCAGCCGCAACTTTAAAGCGTTCATACTCTTGTAAACGACGCATCAGCTCAGCACGCGGATCCTCGCCTTCTGACTCATCATCTGAAGGTGGTGATGGTAACAACAAGCGGGATTTAATTTCAGCTAGCATCGCTGCCATCACTAAATAATCAGAAGCCAGCTCGATTTCCACCTCTTGCATCAACTCAACGTATTCGACGTACTGTCGAGTAATATCAACAATGGGAATGTTCAAAATATCGATGTGTTGTTTTTTAATGAGGTAAAGCAATAAATCTAAAGGGCCCTCAAAAGCCTCTAAAAAAACTTTTAATGCGCCTGGTGGAATATATAAGTCTTGCGGCAATTCAGTGACAGCTTCGCCAAAGACACGGATACTGGTATCTACCAACGCACTTTCAGGATCTGCATTGAGTAGTGCCTCATCAACAGACTCAATGGGGGCTTCTTGTTCCACAACTTGGTTCATTTTTGATCAACTCTAGCTCTTTAATCTCTATTAATACACCCTCATCTCGGGCTCACATAATATAACACAGCCCAGACTCTACTCAAATGGACGCGGATCCCCTCCACCTTCACGCACTATCTCAGGAATAACTTGTGTTAAATCAACCACCGTACTGGGCTCACACACCGGAAATCCACTGTCCAATAATAGTGTGACCGCAGGATGACACTGCTCCAGTGGATCATCCGCCCCATCATCCTGGCAAAACGCTTCTGCCTCAAATAAGCTCACACTGAGTAACGGTGCATCGAAACTATCAAGCAATGCCACAGCAACAGGGTGCCCCGTCACTCGCAAACCAATGGTCTTACGTTGTGGGTGGCGCAAGCGCTTGGGAACTTGCTTGGTGGCTGGAAAAATAAAGGTGTAAGCACCGGGAACACTCGACTTGATGCGTCTAAAATGTGCATTATTCACTTTGGCATACTCCGCCATATCACTGAGATCACGACACAACACAGTGAATAGATGCTGATCATCTAACGCACGAACACGACGAATCAACTGAACACCCACATGACTGCCTACTTCACACGCTAACGTGTAGCCTGTATCCGTTAAAAAAGCAACGACACCATCTTCACGCAACACGGAAACCGCTTGCTTCAATACACGCGGTTGTGGATTATCTGGATGGACCTCAATCCGTTGCATGATCACCACCCTAACATCCCGACTGACTACAGCCTGACACCGAGCTCCGACCAGCCCTGCATCACGCCCCCCTAAATACCCCCAACTAATATTGCATTATTAGCCTTTAAATCATACTATTAACAACTCTTAACAACAACCAGTGCCGAGTGAAGCGTATGAAAATCCTAACAGACTACCTGCCCATTATTTGTTTTTTTATCGTCTTTAAACTCTATGGTATTTATGCTGCTACAGGTGCTGTCATTGTTATCTCCACTCTGCAAGTGAGCTTTTTCTGGTTTAAAAACCGTCGCATAGAAACCATACCACTTATCACTTTAATTCTTGTAATTATTTTAGGTGGCACAACACTGCTCTTACACGATGAGATCTTTATTAAATGGAAACCTAGCGTCGTGTATTGGCTCTTCACTATAGCCCTACTGGGCAGTCAATGGTTTACGAAAAAAACCATTATGGAGCGCATGATGGGGGAAAAGATCTCACTACCTAAACCCATTTGGTCGCAGGTAAACACTGCTTGGAGTATTTTTTTTCTAGGACTTGGCTTTCTCAATATTTATGTGGTCTATCACTTCTCCACCGATGCCTGGGTCAACTTTAAACTCTTTGGCACACTCGGCTTAATCTTGGTCTTTGCGATTGCTCAATCAATCTACATTTCGCGGCACATACAAACACCTGCGGCTAATGACCCAGCCATCAACCCACCCAATGACTGAGCACACACCCATGCCTTACTACGCTATTCATTGCACAGACCATCCAGATCATAATGCTGAAAAACGTCGCAGTGTGCGACCGGCACATTTGCAACGGCTGAAAGCACTAGCACAACACGGCCGTCTTTTAACCGCAGGTCCACTCTTTCAACGTGACGGAAATAACCCACTCACTGACAGCATCCACGGCTCAATGATCATTGCTCAATTCGATAATCGCATCAGCGCACAAGCCTGGGCAGCTGCAGACCCCTATGTCACAGCTGGTATTTACAGCACGGTTGATATCCATCGCTACGAACCCGTTACGCTATAGGTTAGCGTGAACAGAGGCACTATGGGCTGGACCACCCTGATGAGATGG
>JABABC010000104.1 GCA_014238445.1 Coxiellaceae bacterium | reverse complement strand
GCTGCGCGTGACTGTGGTTGTTACGGGTGTTGGTGGTGATCATGAGGTATTAGGACAGCAGCAGAAAGCAGCAGCAGCACGCACGACACGTAATGACGGCACGGTTGATTACAATCAATTGGATCGCCCAACTTATTTAAGACAGCAAGATACCGTAGAGCGTCGTCCTGACTATGATGAGAAGGCTACGGAGAAAGACGTTGAGTACTTAGATATTCCAGCGTTTCTCAGACGATCAGACGATAGTTAAAGTTACTTAAAAACAAATAGTTACTGGGATTTTTGGGTGGTTGGCTATCGGGATTGTCAATTTCTTGTGCTGTGTTACAATGCGCTTCCTTTTCAGTGATACAAAATGGACTGTGTTATGAGTCATCAAAGAACCTTAAAGAATGTCATTCGTGCAACAGGCGTGGGTGTTCATACGGGAAAGAAAATTTATCTCACTTTAAGGCCAGCCCCCGTTAATTCGGGTGTTATTTTTCGTCGTATTGATTTAGATCCTGTGGTGGAGATTCCTGCTTCAGTGAAATATATCGGTGATACTAGTCTGTCGACTTGTTTAATGAAGGATGGCCATAAGGTTGCAACGGTAGAACACTTACTCTCGGCGTTAGCAGGTGTGGGCATTGATAATGCTTACATTGATTTGACGGCTCCAGAGGTTCCCATTATGGATGGGAGTTCTGCACCTTTCGTTTTTTTACTGCAGTCAGCAGGAATGCAAGAGCAGTCTGCGTTGAAGCAATTTATTAAAATTAAACGCCGTGTCATGATAGCTGATGGTGATAAGACGGTATCTATTTCCCCTCACCGTGGCTTTAAGGTCTCATTTTCAATTCAGTTTGATCATCCAGCATTTAATCAGTCAAACCAAGAAGCATGCTTGGATTTTTCAACCACTTCTTATGTTAAAGAAGTCTCAAGAGCTAGAACATTTGGTTTTTTGTCGGATTATGAATACATTCGTAAAAATAATTTAGCATTAGGAGCTAGTTTAGATAATGCGATTGTTTTAGATGGATTTAAAGTCGTTAACCAAGATGGACTGCGTTACCCCGATGAGTGCGTGAAACATAAAATCCTGGATGTGGTAGGGGATTTATATCTCTTAGGCCACCCTGTTATTGGTGCTTTCTCAGGGCATAAATCTGGTCATGAGTTGAATCGACAGCTGTTGGTTAAGTTGTTGCAACAGGAAGATGCTTGGGAGTTGGTTTCATTTCCTGAGAAGCAAGAAGTGCCGATTAGCTTCTTACCTGCTGTGGGCGCAATTGCTACAGCTTAGTTGATCCTTTTGATGAATTTTTTGGACGAATGGCTACTTTTATGTCATTGATTTCCGCATTCATTGTATTCTTATGAAAGGCCTGTGTGAGCATAGGCAGTTGATAGCGCAGTAATGTTGCGTGTGTCGCTGTGTCTGTGTGAATAATAAGGGTCTTGTCTCGTAAATTGGCCACTCGATAGTAAGGGCGTAATGCTTCAGGTAAGTGCTGGGAGAGTAGTGTGTTCAGTGACGCGATATGTTGAGCCTTATCGAGGATGGCTTTTAAAGGGCCCTGTTGAATGAGTTTGTCGATCATAACGGGATCGACACGGTTACTGCGAGATTTTTTCATTTTATCAGTTTGCATGGCATTCATTCTATGAGAAAATCACCTTCTTAACCAGTACAATTATGGCGTAATACAGTGAAAATTTTAAATAGAATCTTAGGAACCAGGAATCAACGAGCCATTCGCGGGTATATGAAAACCGTGGCTAAAATTAATGGCTATGAGGCTAGCCTTACGCAATTAAGTGATGATGAGTTACGTCAAAAAACCCAGGTATTTAAACAGCGTTTGGGTTCAGGGGAAAGCTTAGAAGATTTATTGATTGAAGCGTTTGCTGTCGTTCGAGAAGCGAGTCATAGAACGATTGGATTACGTCATTTTGATGTGCAATGTGTCGGTGGAATGGTATTGCATCATGGCAAGGTTGCTGAAATGCGAACCGGTGAAGGAAAAACTT
>JABABC010000071.1 GCA_014238445.1 Coxiellaceae bacterium | reverse complement strand
TGGAAATTGCCTGCGAAAGATGCAAAAGCCATCTAGGTCATGTCTTTCACGGTGAGGCCTACACCGATAAAAACACGCGACATTGTGTGAATGGATTGGCTTTGGATCTTGTTAACAGCGACTCAGTCCTAGACACCGAAGAAGCTATATACGCTGGCGGATGCTTCTGGGGTGTTGAATATTGGATGAATCAACAACCTGGCGTGGTATTAACAGAAGCGGGCTACATCGGCGGCCATGCCGCACAGCCTAGTTATAACGCAGTTTGCTCTGGTACCACCGGTCATATTGAAGCCGTACGTGTCGTCTTTGATACTGCTATAACGGATTACCGATTGCTCTCTCAATTGTTTTTTGAAATTCATGACCCGACTGATACCTCTGGCCAAGGACCCGACCGCGGCGAACAATACCGGAGCTATGTCTTCTATTATAACAACTATCAAAAAACCATCACTGAAGCACTCATAGAGAATCTAGAAACCTCAGGCCTTAGAATAGCAACTCAAACACTACCTGTTGATACCTACTGGCCAGCAGAATCAGAGCATCAAAATCATTATGGTAAAAACCATCAACAACCCTACTGTCATCGCCGTATAAAACGATTCAAATAAAATCGCAGCATTCTCTATCGTGATTTGAGACAGCCATCACAAGGGCCACTCTAATTGCAACCGCCTCACAAACCACCTTCTTGTATTTTATTGACAGTCATCCTATAAATCTGCATAAAACGAAAACCATCATCACTTTTCCAAATAACTTTAATATGAGTGCATAAGTGATATCAGGGCTATCGTTTTATGCGCGGCATCCTTTTTGGATGTTTTATCGACAACAGAAAGATCAAGGTCAATTTCGTTTAGAGGGTATGATTACTGATAATTATCAACCTCAATCTACGATTATCTATAATGCCTTCGGTTTATGTGAGCCACGCGCCCTCATTAAAGAAAGCTTATTTCATAAATCACTATACTCAACCATCAAGATGACGTTTAAACAGGTTGCCTCTCTAGCTTGTCACTCCCGCCGTGAGATGACTTTATAGCACCATTTTTTTCAAAAGCACACTAAGAACGCCTCACCTGAAACACACACATCAACATCGAAATCACAACTAATAATAATAAGGCTATGGGTAAGAGCATCGGCCCAACAGACAGCAACCCTGATGCTACTGATAACACTAAACTTGCAACTAATAGCCCCGTCGCATTAAACACTGACGAAGCTACAGCCGCATTGGTTGCCTGACTCAGCAACAACATCGAAATATTCGGTATGACCAGTGCTGCAGCAATAAACAGAGCAATAGCTGGAATAAGCAAAAACCAGATAGAAAAAGAGGCTAACACTAATAAAGCAATCATGACTAAGGCCGTAATCAATAATAGTAAAATTCCACAACGCACAATGGTCATCGGCTGAATACTACGATTCATAACAGTGCTCAAATAAGCACCTACAAATAAGCCCAATGAAGGTATCATCGCATACACACCATAAGAAGTTGGTGAGATCCCAGCATCGTGAATGGCAATCAACGTACTAATGCCATTAAAAATATAAATTGAACTCATACTCACTGACAATATGATGGTTAATCGAACGAATGGCCATGAATAGATCTCATACCAATAGGAGCGAATAATCTTAACTGGCTGACTGGCTTGTAGCGGCTTGCTGTCTGATATGGAAAAACTGATTATCACACCAATTCCAATAAGAACCAGCAATAGCAACACTACGAAAAGACTAAAAACACCCAAATTTTTCAACAAAAAACCGCCACAAGCCAATGCTAAAGCGGGTGCAAATGTAAAAAAAGGAACAACCCATGAATAAAGTACGCGGGCCCGTT
>JABABC010000171.1 GCA_014238445.1 Coxiellaceae bacterium | reverse complement strand
ATTTGGTGCACGTCTTACAACAAGCGCAAGCACGTGATACGGCTGTATTAGCTGACACGATGACAGCTCACGATGACGGGGTGCATCAGGATGGTGACACGAGTGATGCTGTTACTGTTGCTTCGGTTGAAACACTAGAACCCGTGTTGATTGAATCAACACCCTCTCAGTCAATAGAAACCACCGTTGTGGTTGATGAAGAAGCATCCTCTGATGAGGTGATGACCGGTAAAGATGCGGTGGATGTTTCTGACGGTGGTGTGAGTCCTTTATTATTACTCGGTGGTGTAGCACTGATCGGTGGTGGTATTGCTGTGTTAACGAGTGATGATGATAGTTCCGATGATGTTTCATTGGATGATGGTATTGATCGGGATACTGTCACGCTCGATGGGGTTCCATTACCTGGCGCAAGGCTATCCGTAGTTGCAGTGGCTCGCGATTCAGAAGGCGAGGTTGTTTCAGAAAGCACTGAGATTACGGAGGTGAACTGGCACACGGGAGATGATAGAAGCACTGCTGATGTTGTTGAGATGCCCGAGCTTATTCAATCTGGCGATGACCTTTTGATGACAGAAGATCTCGCGAATCATGAGATTTTTTCTACAGGTACTTATACTGATGATTCAGGTGTTGCAGTGGCATTTAAAACAGGGGCAACTAACCCGGGGGATTATCAATTTCTCGTGGATCTTGATGCTGAGAATGAAATCCTCTCGAAGAATCCAGGGTGGTACGTAGTTGATGTGGAGTATGTAAACGCAGCTGGTGATAGCAATGTTGCGCAAGCGTATGTAATAGGTGAGTTTGCTGATGGAAGCAACTATTATGATGAACAGTTAGTCACCATGCAAACGGCAGTACCTTACCAGGTTAGTGCAGGAGATAGGCTAAGCTTTGAGGCGAGTTATCACACTGAGGACCCAAGTGGTATAGAGAATGGTTATGATGGGTTTAACTTTGCTGTGTCTGATAATGATGGTAAGACTTGGGAATATGTAGACTCTGACAATCATCCTTATGCTTTTATTATCCATGATCATCTGGAGGGTGATTCAGTTCAACAAGGCTGGGCGGGATCTAGTGATGGGTTTGAATCTATCTCTGTACCGTTAGATGACTATGCGGGTCATGATGTAGATTTCCAATTCACCTTTTTTTCGGATAATTTCTCTGGTGGTAGTGGTGTAAAGATCATGAATTTTGAAATAATAAACTCTGAGGGTGTTGTTGTTTGGGTTGATGATATCGGTGGAGATGATCAACTATTTGAATTGGCACCGTTTGCTCACCTCAATGGGTTGGGCGGACAAGTGTGGGATGACGGTCGCATGACAGAAATAGATCTCTCATATCTCGGTTTAGATAGCCTTCCAGATTTACTGAGTGGTGTTGTTCAGTTGGAAATCTTAGACATAAGTTCCAATGATTTTACAGCTCTTCCAGACACTTTAGCTTCATTGTCTCATTTAGAAAATTTAAACGCGTCGTGGAACGACTTTTCAGCTTCAAATGAGTTTGGGGTCCAATTGGTTTGGGACGACGTGCTAGACTTATCAGAACTTAAGACTTTGAAACTGGATGGTACTGGTTTAACTTCATTGCCACATGATCTTTCAGGCTTTGGTCAACTCGCAGGATTTTATGTTGGCTCCAATGATTTTTCGGCTCTTTCTCTCGTAGAAGGGGAAGGGGGAGGTCATAGTACTTTTTGGCAATCTATAATGACACTGTCTGACTCAGTAACACATTTAAATATAGGTGGTAATGGTCTTCCGGGTGGGATGCCGTCTGATTTTAATGCTACGAAGTTTCCACTTTTAGAGTATTTTAGAGCCTCATATAATGATTTAACTGGCAATATACCAGCCGAACTTGGTTCATTTGACGACCTTTATTATCTCAGTTTATCTAGGAATCATTTTTCAGGGAACATACCCTCTGAGCTTGGCAGCCTCATAGAATTAAAGTATTTATTTCTTAGTGAGAATGAGCTTGGCGGCCCAGTCCCTTTGGAGCTGTTATATTTATTGCCATCTAATGGTGGCTCTCTAGAATATGCGTTTTTCTACAATCAGACGGGTCTTGGGCTGGAATGGAATGTAGATGATGGAACCGGAACGAATACAACGGTTAATATTGCAGAAGAAATGGATCTAGAGATCGTTTTTTACACTTGATGAGCTTTATGCGAAAGACCCACCCCTTGCGGTGGGTTTTTTACGCGCATGGATTGGCTTAGGCTAACCAGCGCCCCAGTGCAAAGCCACCTGCCACACCGAGCAGGCCAAAGACCAGTTGGATGACCACATCAAACAAAGCTACCCAGGGGTGGTTTTTTAATAGGACGAAGACTTCTAATCCAAAGGATGAGAAGGTAGTAAAGCCACCTAAAAAACCGACGGCCAAAAACAGGTGGAGTTCAGGGCGAATCCCGATGTTTTTAAAGGTAAATAGTGCGGTTAGTAAGCCAATGATAAAACAACCCACAACATTGACCGTGATGGTGCCAAACGGTAGTTCAAGTGGGTTTGTAATAAAGTAATTGACGCATTGCACAACCGCGTATCGAGAGGTGCATCCTAGCATGCCGCCAAAGGCGACCCATATCCAGTTCATTTGATGTCTTCCTTATTGATTAATGGGTTGAGGCCTTCTTGTGTTAAGCAGTGTGTGAGGGTAATCAGTGGTAACCCAATCAAAGCCGTGTAATCATCACCTGACATCGATTCAAATAACGTAATCCCCAGACCTTCAGCTTTAATGCTACCTGCGCAAAAATAGGGTTTGTCACGTTGTAGGTAGGCTTCAATGGTATCTTCGGTAAGGTGTTTGAATGTGACTTGGTATTCAATTAAGTGTTCGTGCATCGATTGAGTTGTCGCATTAAGCACGCAAAGCGCTGTGCTGGATAACAGTGTTTGACCGCTGCATAATTGTAATTGTTGTCTGGCTTTTTCATGCGTGTGTGGTTTGCCAAGGGCTTGGTCATTCACCTCAACCAATTGATCGCAAGCGATGATGAGTGCGTCTGGGTGAGCTTTTGCAACCGTGATGGCCTTTTCTCGTGCAAGTCGTTGCACAGTGGTCTTTACTGATTCATTGGGGTGAGCAGTTTCATCGATATTCGGAGCATGCATGCTAAAAGCTAAGCCCAGTCGTTGTAGTAAGGCATTACGAGCAGGCGAGCTGGATCCCAAGATTAAGGGTTGCGTGGGATTAATCATCGAGGTATTTCACGGCTAAGGTTGAGGCAAGTCCAATGTAGTCTTGCGGGGTTAAATCAGCTAATGCTTGTTTGGCATCGTCGGGTATGGGTTGATCTTGAAGCCAAGCTTGTAAGGCTTCCTGAGTCAGTGTTTTGCCACGCGTCAGTGTTTTGAGGCGTTCATAGGCATCTGTTACACCGTATCGTCGCAACACGGTTTGCACGGCTTCACCTAATACTTCCCAGTGTTGGTTGAGGTCATCGTCGAGTACTGTTGTGTTAGGGGTTATTTTATTGAGGCCTTTTAGGCAGGCTGTGTAGGCAATGAGGCTATAAGCGAACACGCTGCCTAAGTTGCGTAAGCTGGTGGAGTCGGTTAAGTCACGTTGCCAGCGGCTAATGGGGAGTTGTCTTGCTAGGTGAGTGGCTAGGGCGTTGGCCATGCCGAGATTGCCTTCTGAGTTTTCAAAATCGATGGGATTGACTTTGTGTGGCATGGTCGATGAGCCGACTTCATCAGCTTTCTTGAGTAATGAGAAGTAGTCGAGGCTAATGTAACTCCAGATGTCTTTATTAAGGTCCATGAGGATAACGTTGAGTCTAGCGAGGTGATCTAGTAGTTCAGCCAAGGCGTCGTGCGGCTCAATTTGGGTGGTCATGGGGTTGAATGTGAGTCCCAATGAGGTCACAAATTGGTCGGTGAGGGCGAGCCAGTCGATGTCGGGGTAGGCGACAGTATGAGCATTGTAGTTACCTACAGCCCCGTTAAAGGTGCCCAAAATCTCACAGTTCATCAGGTGGTGGTGTTCACGCTTAAGGCGCGCGACCACATTGGCTAATTCTTTACCAATCGTGGTGGGGGAGGCGGCTTGTCCGTGTGTTCGTGAGAGCATGGGTAGGTCGGCGTATTCGCGTGCCATATCCGTCAGACGATGAATGATTGCACTGATAGCTTGGTTTAGGATCTGTCTAGCCTCTTTGACCATTAAGGCGTAGGCAAGGTTATTGATATCTTCAGAGGTGGCTGCAAAGTGAATCAGCGGGATACGTTGCGCTAACGTGGGGTGATTTTTAAAGTGTTCTTGCAAGAAGTATTCCACGGCTTTAACGTCATGATTGGTGCTTTTCTCTATATTTTTGACGCTTTTCGCATCATCTAAGCTAAAGTCATTGAATATGGCGGCGAGGGTGTGTTGCTCTGAATCATCTAATGGTGTGGTGGCCATTTGAGGGTGTTGGCACAGTGTTTGTAACCAGCTAATTTCAATGAGAGTGCGGTAGCGAATTAAGCCAAATTCACTCATCACGCTAGAGAGTGGGTCGGTGATGTGGGCATAACGGCCATCTAAGGGAGAGAGGGCAAGTAGGGTATGTGAGGTTGTCATCAGAGAAATCCTGTGCTGAGTCATAGCGATAGGCGATGGTAGCACTATTGTATTGGCGTTCAAAGTGGCGGGGTTCTCATTGCATCCAGGGGGGAGCTAAGCTATGATTGCGCGTTCTTGAACATATAGTATGTTATCACTTATTGGCGTATTAATGTGGGTAGATTTTCCGAGGTTAAAGTGAAGTTTATTGATTTAGACGGGCAATACCGTCAGTTGAAGCCTAAGATTGATCAAGCTGTTTTGCGTGTGTTAGATCATGGAAAATATGTCTTCGGCCCTGAGATCCAGCAGTTGGAAGCGGCTTTATCGGAGTATATTGGTGTGCAGCATACAGTTGCGATGAACAGTGGTACCGCTGCGTTAGAGGTCGCTTTGCTGGCATTGGGTGTGGGCCCAGGTGATGAAGTGATTACCACGGCATACAGTTTCTTTGCCACAGCAGAAGTCATTGCGCGAGTCGGTGCAGTGCCTGTGTTAGTCGATATTCATCCAGAAACCTATAACATCAATGAGACATTGATCGAGTCTGTGATCACCGACAAAACCAAAGCCATCATGCCTGTGAGTCTTTATGGTCAGCCGGCTAACTACAGGGTGATTAATCAAATAGCTGAAAAGTATGGGTTGCCCGTGATTGAAGATGGAGCTCAAAGTTTTGGAGCAACGCATCATGGGCAGCGTTCGTGTGGTTTAACCACCATTGGGTGTACGAGTTTCTTTCCTTCAAAGCCGTTGGGTTGTTACGGTGATGGCGGTGCGTGTTTTACCAACGACGCTGAGTTAGCAGAGACCATGCGCTGTTTAATTAATCACGGCCAGCGTGAACGTTATGTGCATGATGTGATGGGTTGTAATGGCAGAATGGCAACGATCCAAGCTGCAATCTTGCTGGAAAAACTAGCGGTCTTTGAGCAGGAAGTATCGCAGCGGCAAGTGGTCGCTCAATGGTATGAGCACGCATTACCGCAAGGCTTAGTAAAGCCAGTGGTTACAGCAGATAATACGAGTGTTTACGGTCAATACACCGTGCGTGTTACCGATCGTGCGGGCGTTCAGGAAAAACTGCACAGTCATGGTATTCCCACAGCCGTTCATTACCCAATGGGTATGCATCAACAACCGGCTATGAAGCCATACCCGTGTGCTGCATTGTCATTTCCTCATACAGAAGCAGCAGCAAACGTTGTGATGAGCTTGCCGTTTTATCCGGCAATGCAACAGAGTGATGTTGAGCAAGTGAGCCATCACTTAGAAAAAATACTAAAAGAAGGAGTGAAAGATGGAACGGTCAGCGTCAGTTGAATCGGATGTCATAACACTAGGCGATCTGATTGCGATTGTCTGGAGGCGCAAGTGGTTGTGTTTGCTTATCATAGGGGTGTTTTTTTTGGCTGGGTTGGTTGTGACCACAAAAACAACACCAGAATATAGTTTCAGTCAAACGTTAGTTAAAGCATCCATGCCTCCCTCCATGGAGGGCTATAATGTTACCAGTAATCCGAAAGCATTATTAGCGCCTTTTGCACTTGAGCAATTTATACAATTAAGTATGAATGGTTGGGCGCATCAAGCAGTGCAGGACGAAGGGCACAGGCTTTCTGTGAAGGTAAGGCCTGATCCAAAAAATCATAATCAGTCAATATTAACACTCACAGTACAGGCACCTAAGTCACGGTTACATGATGTTCAAATGAGTATGCGAGAGGTGTTGCAGGCAGTGAATGACTATCAAGCACCTTTATTGATAACCTTACAGCAATCATTAGGTCATTATATTGATTGGGATGAGCAAGCTATTGCTGCCATTCAAAAGAAACAGCGCTGGTTATCCTCTACTCATGTACACGCATTGAATGATCAGATGCCTTCGCCTAAGAAGGTGATCCAGGCAGCGAAACGCAGTGAGGTTGGTTCAGTCACACCTGACGATGGTTCAGTGTCCGATGCGCTGATACGTATTGCTGATTTGGAAGAAACTCAGCTGGTGGTCGCAACGGTGGATCTGCAGCAGCAGTTATTTATTCTGCAAAAAACACTGGCATCAGATCAAATGGCATTATCAATGATTCAGCCTGCCTATTTTATGGGTGAGATGCAGCGTTCATCTGCGCCGACAGGGTTAAGTGATCACATTAAGCTGATCATGATGACTTTCTTAGGTGTGGTCGTAGCCGTTTTTTTGTGTTTGCTATTAGCTTTTTCAGGTGTTCGTTCACCTTCAGCTGAAATAAAAGACTAAGGTGATGTATGTCTGACAAGGCGTGGTATTTAGTTTACTCAAAGCCACAACAAGAAACGGTGGCATTAAGAAACCTTGAGCAGCAAGATTATCAGGTTTATATGCCTAATCTTACAGAAAATAAACGTGTGAGAGGTGTTTATAAGCCGGTAACAGGCCCCATGTTTCCGCGATATTTATTTATTGAGTTAGATTCGCAATTTGATAACTGGTCTCCCATTCGTTCCACGCGAGGTGTGTCAGGGTTGGTGAGGTTTGGTCAACAGGCTGCTCGCGTGCCAACCGACTTCATTCATGGCTTGCAACAAAACGCTGAGCGTCTCAGTGATTGGATGATGCAAGCAGCCAAGTTTAATGCTGGCGACAAGGTCATGCTCATGGACGGGCCGTTTAAAGGGTATGAGGCGGTTTTTCAAACACAAAAAGGGCATGAACGTGCCGTTGTATTATTGGAAATCGCGAATCGTCACACACAGCTGGCCGTTAAAATGGATATGCTGGAAAAAGCATAGGTCGCCAGGCTGTTTTTTTATGCGATGCCCTTCGTAGGGCGGTAGCGTGTTCTAGGGGCGTTGATGTTTATTTGTGATGTTTCTGATTCTTCTAGTCGGTCTTAAACGTGTATTTTCTGCGTCTTATTAAATTGAGCTCAGGGGCTAAGCATGCAAGCTAATTCAGTTGACGTTTTTAGTATTTTTATCATAATGTGGATTGTGTCGATTGTTTGTTACGTGTTGCATCCGGTTTCTTTTTATACAATTAATGATAGGTCATTAAGTGTTTTGTTTCTGGCATGTTTAGTCAGTGTGGCTTCTTACTATTTGCCTTATAAGATATTTTCATTTTATGCTCCATCGTTGCAAGCTGGTTACCGTGTGAGGCAGTTGTATTTTTCAGAAGTCATACGAAGTATTGCTTCCTTCTGTATCATTTTAGTTTATGTGTCTATATTAATTTATAATTATTGCCACTTTGGTCATACCCCTCTGGCGACTGAGCTTCATCAGCATGTTTCACAGTATTCATATAAAAGTTATGGCCGTGGTAAAAACTATTTATTTTACATGCCGATTATTGTCTCGTTATTTTTTATCTATAAGGGACATATTAAGTTTGCTTTAATACTTTTGTTTTTCCAGTCATGTGTTTGTGTTCTGTATTTATCTCGTGGTTCTATGATTGAAGCATGGAGTTATTGTTTTTTTGGGGTTTATTTAAAATACAGGAATCACTTTAGTCTTCGCCACATGGTTATGTCAGTAATAGTTGGTTTTACTTGCATATGCTTATTTATGAGTCTGCTGGGGAGTATTAGAACTGGGGACAGCACTTTCTTGAGCGGCATGAATGTCGTTGAAGGGTGGAAAAAGGTTCCTGTTGGAATCGTCTGGGTAATTGTGTATGTCAGTGCGCCAGTGTCAAATGCCATTGATTTTTTTATTAATGGGTTTCATGAGCCATTTTTTAGTGTAACTCATGAGTTATGGATGAATTCTCATTTAGCTAATCCTAAAAATACAGCGATGAGCTATCTAGGAGCTTGTTATTTACATTTTGGTACTATAGGTGTGATTTGCTTGAATATATTATACGGAAGCATCTCTGGTATTTTTTATAGGAAATATCAATGTGAGAAATCTTTTTTAAATTTTTCTTTGTTAGTGTTTTGTTGTGTATGCTCTTTGTTTATATTTTTTTTCCAATATTTAATCAGTTATAAAATGTTGGTTATTGTCTGTCTTTTGGTGTTATTTGATTTTTTTATCGTAAAAGATAAGGGTGGAATTTCAGCAAATGAAATGGGTGGTCGCTATGGTTGAAACAAAGAAAAAATCAATTGTGGTTTTGTTATCTACATATAACGGAGGGCTCTATTTAGAAGAATTTCTAGAGAGTTTATCCTCACAAAGTTGTAATGATTGGTTTTTGATTATTAGAGACGATGGGTCAACAGACGGAACGGTTGTGATAATCAAAAAATTTGTGAGTCAGCGTTGCGATTGTTAT
>JABABC010000175.1 GCA_014238445.1 Coxiellaceae bacterium | reverse complement strand
TCCTATTGGCATTCTCCCCTTACACCACTCACACCAATCATCCATTGTTTGGTCAACCACACCCACCCACGTGGATACCTTACTCGCACTCCCTCAGGGCACACTCAACCAATCCATTGCAGAAGCATTAGACCACCGATGGGGCACTGTCAACACAGTCACCCAACCCATTCGCTTTCCATTACACATGCGCCATGCGATGCAGTATCACACCAACAACGTGGTCTTAATAGGTGATGCAGCGCATACCATCCACCCACTAGCAGGACTAGGGGCTAACTTGGGCCTGTTTGATGCCGCTGTGTTACAACATTGTCTGCACGACTGGCTGACCCTTACCAACCAAACGCCTCTCACACAAGCATTACAACGCTACCAACGCTGGTGTCGTCCACGCAATGCACAATACCTCAATAGCATGCGTTTTTTAAAGGATTGTTTTAGTCAAACCGCCGGGCTCTCTCGACAGCTGGCTCGTTTAGGATTAACGCTGGTCAATCAAACACCCTGGCTAAAAAACCAATTAGCATACCGGGCCATGGCTGATCGAGGTGATTTACCACCCTTAGCACAATCATCACCACCTATCACAACAGTCACTCCATACTCATGAAGATGGAAGGCTGGGCTTCCGGATGATCCTCGCTCGCAAAACCATTCATAACACACAATGAAAACGTAGCCATCCCGAAAATAAGTAACGCAGCCATTGCTGCACATAAGCGTTTCATACCTTTACTCAACTAAAATGCTTCTATTAAAATAATTATAGCAATGCCTGATAGCAGTAATACGGCGCCATTGCATCAATGTGTAACAACTCTGCTACAACTTGCCATACCTAGTTAAACCAGGTAAAACAATGGCATGGATACTAAAATACACATTCTTGTCGTCGATGACGACCCCCAGATCTGTGATTTATTGCAAGACTATTTACAGCAACATGGGTTCACCGTCACAACAGCACATAATGGAACTGCCATGCAAGAAGCCTTGGCGATGCACACTATCCAATTAGTTATCCTGGATCTGATGCTGCCTGGTGATGACGGGCTCACCTTATGTAAAAATCTACGTCAACACTCTGACATTATCGTCATCATGCTCTCTGCCGTTCATGAAGAATCAGACCGCATCGTGGGGCTAGAAATAGGGGCTGATGATTATTTATCTAAACCCTTCAGCCCACGTGAACTCCTAGCACGCATCAAAGCACAACTTCGACGCTCCAGTGGGCAACTGAACAAAACTTCACCTACGCTTGATCAACTGCCCATCAAAACATTCAATCAATGGCGCTTAGATTGTAATCGCCGCGTATTAGTGACGCACGACCGTATCACTGTACCGTTAAGTACAGGCGAATATGAACTATTGCTCGCCTTTCTCAATCACCCCAACCGAGTACTCAGTCGTGACCAACTCATTGACCTAACACATGGCAAAGATTCAATAGCCTTTGACCGCAGCATTGATACACAAGTTGCTCGCTTGCGTAAAAAAATTGAAGCCGACCCGAAACAACCCACCATCCTTGTGACTGTTCGTGGTGGCGGATACCAGTTCATTACACACACCCATTCAACAGCAAACCCATGAACACATCCCCCTTCCGATTCATTAAAAACAAAACCACCGCACGAGTACTATTGGTACTTGTACTCGGCACCTGTTTAATTCAAGGCGCTATTCTCTATAGCGTGGTCCAACATTTTCATCAGCGACAAACGATTAAACTGCCCGTTAATGCGTTAATTAATGAAATCAACGAAACCACACAGATTGCCAAAGCACTCTCTCATACACAACTCAAAAAACACGCCGCTTTATTACATATTCATGGTCTGCGTGTCAGGCTCTCAGAGCAACCGCTCGCCCAAAGCCTTCAATTACCCATACTTGACCTGACCACCTTAAGAAACTACATCAAGACACACCACCACACCCCTTTTCGTATTAGTATTGCCATTAATCAGCATCAGTGGCTCAATCTATCCAGCCTACCCACTCAACACTTACCCTACCCCTGGGGGTTTACACTCACCCTCGTAACCCTTTTCCTAGCGTTACTACTGCTCTATCTATGGAGCGCTAATTATTTAAGTATTCCGTTTGATGCTTTTTATAAAGCCAGCCAACGCTTTAGCGTTGATCTTCAAGCGCCACCGATGGCCTTACAAGGTTCTCAAGAAATGCAAGAAGCCATTCATGCCTTTAATCATATGCAAGCTCGCATTCGTCAACTCGTAGCTAATCGCACAGAAATGCTCGCCGCCATTTCTCATGACTTACGAACACCAATCACCCGACTTCGACTACGCGTTGAGTATTTAAACGAACATGTACAATATGACAAGGCTATTAATGATTTAAATGAAATGGACACGATGATCACATCCATTTTAGCCTTTACTCGTGACCATGCGAGTGCTGAAGCTCTCGAGTGCTTTGATATCAATGCACTGCTTGATACTCTCTGTGATGACTTCACAGACACAGGCAAAAAAGCCACTTTTACAGCATCTCCTCATCGCATTACCTTACAAGGCCGCATCATGTCGATTAAGCGTGCGCTCAGCAATTTAATTGACAATGCGATTAAATATGGCAAAGAAGCGAGCGTCACACTAGAAGAGAAACAACACACGATTATTATTAAAATTACTGACCAAGGCGCAGGCATCCCCACCACTGAACAAGAAAAAGTCTTCGAGCCTTTCTATCGTATTGATCCTGCACGATCTCCAGAAACCAGTGGAACAGGTCTTGGCATGGCGGTTGCACGTGATATCATTCGAACCCATGGTGGTGAGATCACGTTAATGAACCATCGTCCTCATGGGCTCACCGTGATCATGACACTGCCATCAGATACACTTTCCCCCACAGACACACAGGACAACACATGAAACACACCGCTTTATATGATCAACACACCCGCCTCAATGCCAAACTGGTCGACTTTTCTGGCTGGGAAATGCCTATACAATACACCTCGCAAATAGCGGAACACCAAGCCGTGCGTACCTCTGTTGGTTTATTCGATGTCTCGCATATGGCAATAGTGGATATCCAAGGTACTGAAAGCATACCTTTCCTCCGTCATTTACTGGCCAATGATATCCATAAGCTCAAACACAATGGGCAAGCACTGTACACCTGCATGCTCAATGAACAAGGTGGTATCATTGATGACCTGATTGCGTATCGATTACGACCCGATTATTTTCGTTGCATTATCAATGCTGCATGCGTGACTGATGATATTGCTTGGATACAACAACAAGCCGCTGCATTTTCTGTCGTCATTGAACAACCCGAAGACCTTTGTATCCTCGCATTACAAGGACCACAAGCACGCACGTTAGCAACCTCACTACTACCCGAACCATTCCAACAAGCGGTGACAGCATTAAAACCTTTTCATGCGTTTCATCATGATACAGGGCTGATTGCTCGTACTGGCTATACCGGTGAAGATGGCTTAGAGCTAGTACTACCCAGTAAAGCAGCCAATCACTTTTGGGAGCGCGCCATGGAAGCTCATGTCACACCCTGTGGGTTAGCGGCTCGCGATACATTACGCATTGAAGCGGGATTAAATTTATACGGCCAAGATATGGACCAACGCACATCCCCGCTGATTTCCAACCTTGCTTGGACAGTGTCATTCACAGACCCTGATCGACACTTTATCGGCCGTAAAGCGTTAATTCAGGAACAACATAATGGTATCACTGAGAAACTAGTGGGTATTGCAATGACCGAACGCGGCGTATTACGTAATGGCCAAGCCATTCAATTTAATAATGGCACACAAGGTATCATTACGAGTGGTAGCTTTTCACCGACACTCAATCACGCCATTGGTTTCGCTCGCGTGCCGATTGAAACATCGGAACAAGGATCCATTGTTGTGCGAAAAAAAACCATACCTGTGCAGCTCACATCTCTTCCTTTCGTACGACAAGGTAAGGTATGTCACCCACTACAGCCCATCATTTGAGCGTAAAAGAAGCTGAATGATCACCATCAACGTCAGTGAGCAATAAATTGTTTCTCAAGACTTGCAATGACAGCCAAGTATCACTTAGAGTATTCCTTCGCTAAACCAGGGCCTCTGTGACCTGGTCATTTATCAAGGGGTAAGGAGACATATGAACACGGCACCAGATCAATTATATTACACGTCTTCCCATGAATGGGTTCGCAAAGAAAATGACAACACTGTGACTATTGGTGTTACACAACATGCTCAAGAGTTACTCGGTGATATCGTCTTCGTCGACCTCCCAACAAAAGATACAACGGTCTCGCAAGGTGACGAAACCGCTGTTGTTGAATCAGTCAAAACCGCGGCAGATATTTACGCACCACTCAATGGCACCGTCATCGAAACGAACAATGCCTTAACTGACACACCAGAGCTCATTAATTCAGACCCTTACGGTGAAGGCTGGATTTATCGCCTCACGATCAGTGATGAGTCCTTGCTGAATACATTACTGTCTGCCGCCGAGTACACTTCCACTGTGAATGAAAACTAACCATGCCATTTATCCCACACACTGACCAAGACATTCAAACCATGCTAGACAGTATGGGTATTCAGTCGACACATGATTTATTTGATGAAATTCCAGCATCATTACGTGTCACCTCACTCCAACAGGTACCACCACCACTCGATGAACAATCACTGGTACGACTGATGTCTGAACGCCAAACAGCGGTAACTCCTGGCAGCTGCTTTATCGGTGCGGGCGCCTATGATCACTATATTCCTGCAGCAGTTTGGGAGTTGACTCGACGTGGTGAGTTCTATACGGCATACACGCCCTATCAAGCTGAAGCCAGCCAAGGCAGTCTACAGGTGATTTATGAGTTTCAGTCTGCCATGACAGAACTCATGGCCATGGATGTTTCGAATGCATCCCTGTATGACGGCTCCTCAGCATTGGCTGAAGCTGTACTGATGGCCATCCGACTCAAGCGAGGGAAGAAAACACGCGTACTGGTTCCAGCCCATATACACCCGCATTACCGTGCTGTCCTACACACACTCACACAACATCAGGCCATTGAACTGGTGGAGATCCCCTATCACCCTGAAACAGGAACACTCGACACCCACGCTTTCAGCACTTACTTTGACGATCATACCGCTGCCTGCATTATCCCTCAGCCTAATTTTTTAGGCACTTTAGAGTCAGTTGATGAACTCACGGATATTGCACACGCACATGACGCCTTAGTGATCGCTCAAGTGAACCCACTGGCCATGACCTGGCTGCAACCTCCAGGAGAATGGGGTGAAACGGGTGCTGACATCGCCTGTGGTGAAGGTCAACCACTCGGAGTACCGCTCTCAATCGGCGGCCCCTATTTTGGTTTCCTCTGTTGCCGCTCATCCGATGTCCGGCAAATGCCAGGACGTATTGTAGGGCGAACCATTGATTGCAACCAAACACCCTGCTATACCCTCACCTTACAAGCTCGCGAACAACACATCAGGCGTAGCAAAGCCACTTCCAATATTTGCACCAACCAAGGGTTAGTTGTCACCGCGGCAACCATTTTTATGCGACTCATGGGTGCCACAGGGTTACTACGAACAGCGCAAACTTGCCACCAACGTGCACAACAATTACAAACCCTGCTGCAACAACACCCCGATATTGAGTGTGTTTTTACCGCACCTTTTTTCAATGAATTTGTGATTCGTTTTCGTCGACATCATAGCCGTGATATTCTCGATGCACTTAGAAAACAAGGCATACAGGGAGGGTATGACTTAAGTCAATCATTCCCAGAACTCGGGCAATCCATCTTAGTATGCGCTACAGAAACAAACACTGACGCTGATTTAGATCGCTACCAACAATGCTTACAACGGGGGCTTTCATGAGCTTAGTGGCCGATACCATGACAACTGCACCTTCTAAAATACCCACGCCTAAACCCACCGCCTTGAGGCAAACACCCCCACGCATTCCTGCACTGCCTGAGCTGCAATGCGTCCGTCATTACACACGTCTATCACAAAATAATTTCAGCATTGATACCCATACCTACCCATTAGGTTCGTGCACGATGAAATACAACCCCAAAGTGGCGCACAGTATTGCGAGCCTACCCGGCTTCAATCAAGTACACCCACTGACAGACCCCATCGATATGCAAGGGGCAATGGCTTCCTTATACGAATTACAAACACTGCTCATAGACCTCACGGGTATGCAAGAGGTATCACTCACTACAATGGCAGGCGCACAAGGTGAGTTTGCGGGTGTAGCCATGATCAAGGCATAC
Source organism: Coxiellaceae bacterium (assembly GCA_014238445.1). Lineage (GTDB taxonomy): Bacteria > Pseudomonadota > Gammaproteobacteria > Coxiellales > Coxiellaceae > UBA9148. Next base: position 3,421 of record JABABC010000175.1, on the reverse strand, counting down.
CATGCATCACGCCAAGACAATGCTCGCAATGAAATCCTTGTGCCTGATGCTGCTCACGGCACTAACCCAGCATCAGCCGTGCAATGTGGATACCGTGCTCGAGAGATTCCTACAACACCCGAAGGTGATGTTGACCTTGAAGCACTCAAAGCCGTTGTTGGGCCACAAACGGCTGGCATCATGCTCACCAACCCATCCACCCTAGGGGTATTTGAGCGTAATATCCTAATCATTGCTGACATTATTCATGAAGCGGGTGGCTTACTCTATTACGATGGCGCAAACCTCAATGCCATCTTAGGGCACTTCAGACCGGGTGACATGGGCTTTGATGTGATGCACCTCAACTTACATAAAACATTTGCGACACCGCATGGTGGCGGAGGCCCAGGATCTGGACCTGTCCTCGCCAACGATACCCTCAAAGCTTTTCTACCCACCCCGATTGTTGGTCAATCTGAAACGGGCTTTTATTGGCTGACAGAAAAAGAACGCCCTCAAACCATCGGTCGTTGCACAACGTTTATGGGCAATACCGGCGTCTTACTCCGCGCCTATGCCTATATTCGACTACTGGGTAACACCGGCGCCCAACGTGTCAGTGAAATAGCGACCCTCAATGCCAATTATCTCATGCACCATTTACAAAAAATGGGTTATACCCTGGCATTTCCAAAACGGCGCGCCAGCCATGAATTTATTATCACACTCAAACCAGAGCATGAAAAATATCAAGTCAAAGCACTGGATCTTGCAAAACGCCTACTGGACTATGGTATCCATGCACCAACCATTTATTTTCCGTTATTGGTTCCCGAGTGCTTACTGATAGAACCCACTGAAACAGAAAGCAAAGCCGAACTGGATACATTCCTTGATATCATGGAACTCATTCTCAACGAAATTCACCATGAACCCGAACAGGTACAATCAGCACCCCATCAACTCAGACTTGGGCGTGTCAATGAGGTGTATGCTGCAAAAAACTTAGATTTATCAGATCATCAGTGCTTAGATCCAAGCAACGGCTAACAATCACCAAAACCTATGCGTCATCCCAGGACAATCACTATACATACACTGAATGATGTGTTAAAACAGTGGGCTTCTGACTACTGTTATTATTGAAATAGGTTTTATTATGAACAAAATTTACGTGGGCAACTTGCCTTATACCGCTACTGAAGAAGAACTTCGTGAATTATTCTCAGCATGTGGCGCAATCAAAGAGATTGCCTTCATCAAGGATCGATACACAGGACAATGCAAAGGATTTAGCTTCATCGAATTCGACGATGCCAGTTCCGCTCAAAATGCTATTGACCAATACAATGAACAAGAGTTCAATGGTCGCAATCTGCGCGTTAACATTGCACAAGAACGCCAAGGTGGTGAAGATGGCAACCGTCGCCCTCAACGCGCATCTTACTAATATCAGACTGCCTGCTTTAAAAAAAACCGCATCAATAATGCGGTTTTTTTTTACGCTACACAAGACGAATGCCTCTCAGGCAGAATCATTTAACGCATGATGTTGTAATGGAAAGCGACCAACATGTAATAAATCAGAGGTGGTCCCCTGGTCCAGTGATTCATCATCCCAAGTCAGCGTTTGTGTACTGACTTGCTCGTTCTGCTGAAAAGTTGCCAATACACAGTCTTCAAAGACGGATAACTGTAAGCTCATGGCGCGATTATGCGGAATTGGACTTTCTTTGAATACAACGCCTGCATCAATGCCATAACAAAACAAATGGCCATCACAATCATGTTCTGGGATAGGCTGTTCTGCGGTTTTATTATGACTCACAACCTCAATAAGCCCTAACATAGCACTTGGATCTAATTGCCTACCTTTCTGGTTCTGATAGACCTCAGGGTAATCTAAGCCCAAGTGATAAATGGGGCTAACAGACAGCATCACAACGCCCTCTAAAGAACAGGACAACACTTTCACACAATAATGGCTAGTCACAGAAAAAGGTGTCAGCGATTGATTCTCGGAATCAGAAAAAGCCAAAAAACCTTTTAAGCTTTGATTATCATCAAAGGTTCTGAGTGACATATTAATCAAATCTTGAGCAGATGAACTCACGCTTTGCCCTACTGCAGCTTGATTGTGGCGTTGGAATGTTGAACAAACATGAGCATCATCGCCTTGGGGCAAAGCCACATCCCAGTCATTCTGATAAATTAAATGAATCACACACCCATCCATCTGATAAAATATTATGCTGACTAATATAACCGATGGATATTAAATTAACCTTAACGCAAAGGGGTATGCGTGTAAGACATTTACTATAGTTACTGTAAATAAAAGACTGCAGTGCACACTTATGGTTAATCCGTGTACTTTTTTAAGGGTATCAAAAAGCCGCGCGCAGAAAAATCACTGATCAAGACAACCAGGCACTATTTAACGATACGTAAATGCGGCTTACTATCGGATGAGGAACCACCAGAATCGGGTGATGGAGGAATATCCTCTTCATCTTCATCCGTAAAAACCATACCACGACCATTCTCATAGGCATACAACGCCAAAATAGCCGGTATAGGGAGAATAATATGGCGTGTTACCCCTGAAAAACGAGCCTTGAATTCAACAGACTCATTACCCATTTCCAGATCAATGATAGCTGAAGGCGTCATATCTAAAATAATTTGACCGTCTTCAATATAGTCCTCAGGGACCTGGACATCGTTGAATGTCGCGTCAACCATCACATAAGGGGTTAACTCACAGTCTAATAACCACTGATAAATACCACGAAAAAGATAAGGCTTACTCGAAATCATCGATCACCCTAATTTCGCGTTCAGACTCCGATAAGCTTGCTTGAAATGATTCCCGCTCATAGATCCGTTCTTGATAAGCAAAGAGAGCTTTGGCAGTGGGCGGCAAGGTAATGCCTAACTGCGGCAAACGCCACAATAAAGGGGCAATACAGCAGTCCACCAAACTGAATTCATCACTTAAGAAATAAGGTTTATCAGCAAACACCGGTTCTAACACAATTAAACCTTCACGCAATTCATGGCGAGCAGACTCAATTTTTAGTTCATCATTAGAGTGTAGGATGGTGCGCATCAAGCTATACCAATCTTGCTCAATACGATGCAACATTAATCGTGACTTAGCTCGCGTCACTGGATAAACCGATAATAACGGCGGATGCGGGAAACGCTCATCCAGGTATTCCATAATCACTTGAGGCTCATATAACACCAGGTCGCGATCTACCAAGGTAGGTAGAGTATTATAAGGGTTTAAATGCAACAAATCCTCGGAAGGATGATTTGAATCAACGTTGGTAATTTCAACGGCAACCGCTTTTTCGGACAATACAATTCGAACCTTATGACTATCCGGGTCCATCTCCCCTGAATATAAGTTCATTACTGATCGCTTTACTAG
>JABABC010000107.1 GCA_014238445.1 Coxiellaceae bacterium | reverse complement strand
TTACTCTACAATCTTAGCAACAACACCCGCACCAACGGTACGGCCCCCTTCGCGAACCGCGAAGCGTAACCCTTCATCCATCGCAACCGGTGCGATCATTTCAATCGTCACCTTCACGTTATCACCAGGCATCACCATTTCTACACCTTCCGGTAAGAAAACTGCACCCGTAATATCAGTCGTTCTGAAATAGAACTGTGGACGATAACCTTTAAAGAATGGCGTATGACGGCCACCTTCTTCTTTAGATAATACGTAAATCTCTGCTTCAAATTTCGTGTGAGGCTTAATCGATCCAACGTGTGCCAATACTTGACCACGCTCAACTTCTTCACGCTTCGTACCGCGCAATAAAACACCTAAGTTATCGCCAGCACGACCTTCATCAAGCAACTTACGAAACATCTCAACGCCCGTACACGTGGTCTTAGCCGTCGCTTTAATACCAACAATTTCGATCTCTTCACCCACCTTGACAATCCCGCGTTCTACACGGCCTGTTACAACCGTTCCACGGCCTGAAATTGAGAATACATCTTCAATCGGTAACAAGAAGGGCTTATCGATATCGCGCTCAGGTGTTGGGAAATACTCATCCATTGATTCAATCAATTTGATCACCGAAGGAACACCAATGTCACTCGTGTCACCTTCTAGGGCTTTCAACGCTGAACCCACTATAATCGGTGTATCATCACCAGGGAAATCATAGCTGCTCAATAAATCACGAACTTCCATTTCAACTAACTCTAAAAGCTCAGCATCGTCAACCATGTCCGCTTTGTTTAAGAATACAACAATGTGTGGGACGCCTACCTGACGAGCCAATACAATGTGTTCACGTGTTTGCGGCATAGGTCCATCAGCAGCTGATACAACTAAAATTGCTCCGTCCATTTGAGCTGCACCCGTAATCATGTTCTTAACGTAATCCGCGTGGCCCGGGCAATCAACGTGTGCATAGTGACGATTTTCTGATTCATACTCAACGTGAGAGGTCGCAATTGTAATTCCACGCTCACGCTCTTCCGGCGCATTATCAATCTCTGTGAACGCTTTTACTTCACCGCTACCGTACTTCTCCGACACACACTTCGTCAGTGCCGCTGTCAATGTCGTCTTACCATGATCAACGTGGCCAATCGTCCCTACGTTAACGTGTTCTTTATCTCTTACAAACTTCTCTTTTGCCATGGGCTTTTCCTCTTTTAATCAATTATTGTTTCTTAATAACGGCTTCAGCAACACTGGAAGGAGCTTCAGCATACTTCTTGAATTCCATCGAATACGTGGCCCGGCCTTGCGATAGTGAACGCAGATCAGTTGCATAACCAAACATTTCAGATAATGGCACCTCAGCAGTAATGACCTTACCAGAAGGATTTTCATCCATACCCAGAATAATTCCACGACGGCGGTTAATATCACCAACAACATCACCCATATAATCTTCAGGTGTCACTGCCTCAACATTCATAATAGGCTCAAGCAAGACGGCGCCCGCTTTAACTGCACCCTCTCTAAAACACATGGATCCGGCAATTTTGAATGCCAGTTCATTGGAGTCAACGTCATGAAAAGATCCATCAAATAAAGTGACCTTAACATCAACCACTGGAAAACCAGCAATGACACCGTTTTGCATTTGCTCTGCAACACCTTTTCCGACTGCAGGAATGTATTCACGAGGAATCACACCACCCACGATCTCATTCACAAACTCAAAGCCACTACCAGGCTCTTGAGGTTCGATGCGCAAGTAAACATGGCCATATTGACCACGACCACCAGTTTGACGAACAAACTTAGACTCGTGCTCGATAGACTTACGAATCGTTTCACGATAAGCAACCTGAGGCTTACCAATATTAGCCTCTACTTTGAATTCACGCATCATACGGTCTACTAAAATTTCCAAATGAAGCTCACCCATACCAGCAATAATCGTCTGTCCAGACTCTTCATCAGTAGATACTCTGAATGACGGATCTTCGTGAGCTAATTTACCCAAAGCAATACCCATTTTCTCTTGGTCGGCTTTAGTTTTAGGCTCAACCGCTACAGAAATCACAGGTTCTGGGAAATCCATACGCTCCAGCGTAATAATATTATCGAGAGCGCATAAGGTATCACCCGTCGTGACTTGCTTAAGACCAACTGCCGCAGCAATATCACCGGTACGCACCTCTTTAATTTCTTCACGAGAGTTAGAATGCATTTGTAGAATACGACCAACACGCTCTTTCTTACCCTTAACTGGGTTATAAACAGAACTACCTGAGCCTAAAACCCCTGAGTAAACACGGAAAAAAGTTAATGTTCCGACAAAAGGATCGGTCATGATTTTGAAAGCTAAAGCAGAGAATGGAGCATCATCACTTGACGGACGAGAACCTGCATTTCCACGATCATCTTCACCTTTAATATCTTCAACATCAGTTGGCGCTGGCATAAATTCAATCACGCCATCTAACATGGCCTGAACACCTTTATTTTTGAAGGCAGAACCACAGAACATAGGAACAATCTCACCAGATAATGTTCTCATGCGAATGCCGCGCTTAATCTCATCATTAGATAGTTCGCCAGACTCTAGATACTGTTCCATTAATACTTCATCAGCTTCTGCAGCGGCCTCAACCATTTGCTCACGATACATATTGCATTCGTCAACCATATCTTCAGGAATATCTTTTTCCTCATAGGTCAAACCACGATCTTCTTCGTTCCAGAAAATCGCCTTCATACGAATTAAATCAACAATACCTTTAAAGTTTTCTTCGGCACCAATAGCTAACTGCATGGGAACAGGGTTAGCACCCAAACGATCCTTAACTTGCTCTACAACACGTAGGAAGTTAGCACCTGCACGATCCATTTTATTGACGAAGGCCATGCGTGGGACACTGTATTTATTCGCTTGACGCCACACTGTTTCACTTTGAGGCTCAACACCACCAACTGCACAGAAAACAGCAACTGCACCATCTAATACACGCAATGAGCGTTCTACCTCGATCGTAAAGTCAACGTGCCCAGGCGTATCAATAATATTGACTCGATGATTAGGGAACTGCTTATCCATTCCCTGCCAGTAACAGGTTGTTGCTGCAGAAGTAATGGTAATACCACGCTCTTGCTCTTGCTCCATCCAGTCCATCACCGCAGAACCTTCATGAACCTCACCCATCTTGTGTGAAATTCCCGTGTAAAAAAGGACGCGCTCAGTCGTGGTGGTCTTACCCGCATCAATGTGCGCCATAATCCCAATGTTTCTAACTTTATCTAGTGATACTTCTCTTGCCATCTTCCCTTACCACCGGTAGTGCGCAAACGCTTGGTTTGCTTTAGCCATACGATGCACATCTTCGCGCTTCTTAACAGAACCACCACGCAAAGCATATGCATCTAAAATTTCATTACCTAATTTAATCGCCATGGATTTTTCACCGCGTTTAGCTGAATACTCAACTAACCAGCGCATCGCTAGAGTACGACGACGCACTGAACGAATTTCCATAGGGACCTGATAAGTAGACCCACCCACACGGCGAGATTTAACCTCTACCGCTGGAGTAACGTTATCTAACGCTTTCTTGAAGACAGCCAACGTCACATCACGAGCTGCTTTGTTATCGCGGATTGTGCTATTCATATCGAGAGATGCAGCACCAGAGCCGCCCTCACCGTCTTCGCCTTCTATGACGCCATCTTGTTGGCCCTGAACTTTCACTTTTTCAAACACGTGATCTAATGCGCCATAAACAATTTTTTCAGCAATGGATTTTTTACCATCGCACATAACGCTATTAATGAACTTAGCCAGTAAATCGCTATGAAATAATGGATCCGGCATAATGGTGCGCTTCGGTGCAGCCTTTCTTCTAGACATATCTTCTCTCCCCTTTACTCTTTAGGTTTTTTCTCACCGTATTTAGATCGACCACGCTTACGACCAGATACCCCAGCCGTATCCAAACTACCGCGAACAATGTGATAACGCACCCCGGGTAAATCCTTCACACGACCACCACGAATCAAGACCACCGAGTGCTCTTGCAAGTTATGCCCTTCACCACCAATGTAAGCTGTCACTTCAGCGCCATTGGTAATGCGCACACGGGCCACTTTACGTAAAGCCGAGTTAGGCTTCTTCGGCGTGGTTGTGTAAACACGAGTACATACACCGCGACGTTGAGGGCAGGCCTCTAACGCAGGGACATTCGTCTTTTTTGGTTTCAACTTGCGAGGCTTCCTAACAAGCTGGTTTATTCTAGCCATAGATCACTATCTCTTAGTTATTATTAAGACAAAAAAATCTTTTCGAAGGGCTCGTCTTGACCTTCAACATTACTCTTATCAATTTCTAATGAATCATTTTCTTTCATTAGGTTAACTACACACACCTAGTCATGCAGCTAGCTGGTCAACCACCCAGGATTATCTGAGCTGACCTACAAAGTGATTCGCGATTCTAAGAAAGCTGACCCGGGTTGTCAAGCTGAATACACCACTGTCTTGAGATTCAGCTTAAGTCCGAGCCATTCTTCGCGTTTATTCGTCCAACATGGGGCCATCTACCCCAGCAGAAGAGTCCGATGAAGCTGATAAGGCTTCACTCAACGCCTGCTCTGCCTCCAGCGCGGAAACGGTTGGCTCTTCAACCACTTCGGGTAGCTGTTTAGCTAAACGACGCTCCCGATGATAGGAGAAACCTGTCCCAGCCGGAATTAATCGACCCACAATGATATTTTCCTTGAGACCATGCAAAGGATCCGACTTACCTGCTACAGACGCAGCAGTCAGTACCCGCGTAGTTTCCTGGAATGAAGCTGCTGACAAGAAGGAATCAGTTGCCAAGGATGCCTTGGTTAAGCCCATCAATACACGATCATAGGTGGCAGGTTTGCCGCCTTCAGCGGTAACCTCATCATTACGATTCAATAACTTACTAAGATCAACTTGCTCGCTTGCGATATATCCTGTATCACCAGGATGAACAACCGATACTTTGCGTAGCATTTGACGAACAATAACCTCAATATGCTTGTCATTGATCTTAACGCCCTGTAGTCGATAGACCTCCTGAACCTCATTAACCACGTAATTGGCCAAATCGGTCACACCCGCAAGACGCAAAATATCATAAGGATCCGTTGGGCCGTCAGCAACCACTTCACCCTTAGTGACAGTTTCACCCTCAAAAACATTAATGCGGCGCCAACGAGGAATCAATGTTTCGTGCTTCTCACCTTCGGGATTTGTAATCACAAGGCGAACCTTATCCTTCGTCTCTTTACCAAAACCAACAATACCTGATTGCTCAGCCAAGATAGCCGCTTCTTTAGGCCGTCTAGCCTCAAATAAATCAGCAACACGAGGTAGACCACCCGTGATATCGCGGGTCTTGCTCGTTTCTTGTGGAATACGCGCCAAGACATCACCGACACCAACAGAATCGCCGTCCTCTTTATTGACAATCGTACCTTCAGGTAAATAATATTGTGCAGGTACTTTACTACCCGGCAGGAATATCTCTTCACCTTGCCCATCAACCACTTTGATCATGGGCCTAAGCTCTTTACCGACAGTACTACGCTGCGACACAGGGGTAATCACGATACTACTTAGCCCTGTCAGCTCATCGGTTTGTCGAACCATAGAGACATGTTCAACGGCATCAATAAACTTAATGTTACCAGCCACTTCAGTAATGATCGGATGTGTGTGAGGATCCCATTGTGCAACAACTTGACCCGCTGACACTTTATCACCATCACTGACCGTCAAGGTGGCACCATAAGAAATCTTATACTGCTCGCGCTCGCCACCCTGCACATCACAAACAATCATCTCACCAGAGCGTGACACCGCAACCAAGTGATTAGAAGCGACTTGCTTCACCGTTTTCAAGTTGCGAATCTTAACAACACCATCCGTTTTAACCTGAATATTATTTTCAGCAGTTGCTCTTGATGCCGCACCACCAATATGGAAAGTACGCATGGTTAACTGAGTACCTGGCTCACCAATCGACTGAGCCGCAATCACACCCACAGCCTCACCCTGATCAACCAAATGGCCTCGAGCCAAATCACGACCATAACACTGCGCACACAAACCATAGCGCGTCTCACAAGTAATAGGGGAACGCACCCAAACACGATCGACACCACTGGATTCAATCAGCTGGACAGATGACTCATCCAACATAGTATCGACAGGGAATAGCTCTTCATCCGTTCCGGGCTTCATCACCGGGCGAACCAATACACGACCCAATACACGCTCTCTTAACGGCTCAACCACATCACCACCTTCGATGTGCGGGCCTATTTCCAAACCATTTTCAGTGCCACAATCTTCCACCGTCACAACAAGGTCCTGAGCAACATCTACCAAACGGCGCGTTAAATAACCTGAGTTTGCCGTTTTTAATGCCGTATCAGCCAAACCTTTACGCGCACCGTGTGTAGAAATAAAGTATTGATGCACATCCAAACCTTCACGGAAGTTTGCGGTAATCGGAGTTTCAATAATTGAACCATCAGGCTTAGCCATCAAGCCACGCATACCTGCAAGCTGACGAATCTGAGCAGCTGAACCCCGCGCACCGGAATCAGACATCAAGAATACAGAGTTAAATGAGCTTTGCTCAACAGTCTTCCCTTTAGCATCAATGACTTGCTCTGTCGCAATTTTTTCCATCATTGCCTTAGCCACCAGGTCATTAGTGTGCGACCAAATATCGACCACCTTACTGTAGCGCTCACCCTGCGTCACTAGACCAGACGAGAATTGACGCTCAATTTCGTGCACCTCTTCTTCAGCACGTGCAATAATCTCTTTTTTCGCTTCCGGAAGCACCAAGTCCTGAATACCAATCGACACACCTGAGTAGGTGGCATAACGGAAACCGGTATACATCATTTGATCAGCAAAAATAACAGCGGCCTTCAAGCCTAATGTTCTATAACAATAATTAATCAATTCAGAAGCGGCTTTCTTTGAAATCACTTGATCAAATAATTCAAACGCCACACCCTTGGGAGCGATATCAAATAAGATCACTCGACCCACTGTTGTGTTAACTGTATGCGTGTGCTCAATGAGATTGCCTGATGAATCAAACAAGTACTCTGTAATCCGAGCTTTAATCTTCGCCTGCAGGTCTACAACATCATTTTCATAAGCACACAGAACCTCAGATAGACCAGAGAAAGCCATTCCTTCCCCTTTGGCATTAATGCGAGAACGCGTCATGTAATACAGACCTAAAACCACGTCTTGTGTTGGCACAATAATAGGGTCACCGTTTGCTGGGTGTAACACATTATTGGTCGACATCATTAAGGCGCGCGCTTCAAGCTGAGACTCTAGCGTCAACGGCACATGAACAGCCATCATATCCCCATCAAAGTCAGCGTTATAAGCCGTACAGACGAGGGGGTGTAACTGGATGGCTTTACCTTCAACCAACAAAGGTTCAAACGCCTGAATACCCAAACGGTGAAGTGTCGGTGCGCGGTTAAGTAAAACTGGGTGTTCACGAATCACACCCTCAAGAATATCCCATACGACCGGTAACTCCTGCTCCACCATCTTCTTAGCTGCTTTAATGGTTGTCACTAAACCGCGGCGTTGTAATTGGCAATAAATAAAAGGCTTAAAGAGCTCTAAAGCCATTTTTTTAGGCAATCCACACTGATGTAATTTCAAGCTAGGGCCAACCACAATCACAGAACGACCGGAGTAATCCACACGCTTACCGAGTAAGTTTTGACGAAAACGTCCTTGCTTTCCTTTGATCATGTCCGCCAAAGATTTCAATGGGCGGCGATTCGTACCCATAATGGCACGACCACGACGACCATTATCTAATAAGGCATCCACGGCTTCTTGTAGCATCCGCTTTTCATTACGCACAATGATATCTGGGGCGTTCAAATCCAATAAACGTTTCAAACGATTATTACGGTTAATCACTCGACGATACAAATCATTCAAATCAGACGTTGCAAAACGACCACCATCCAATGGAACCAATGGCCTTAAATCAGGTGGTAATACAGGTAGTACGTCTAAAATCATCCACTCGGGTTTATTGCCTGACTCTTGAAAATCCATGATGACCTTCAAACGCTTCGTCAATTTCTTAATTTTTGTTTCAGACGATGTATTAGATAAATCTTCATTAATGGAGATGATTTCTTGCTCTAAGTTGATGCGCTTCAAGAATTCTTTAATCGCTTCAGCACCCATGAGCGCAACAAATTCATCGCCATATTCTTCCAACGCGTCTAAATGGGCTTCTTCTGATAACAATTGACCCGTTTCAAGATCTGTCATGCCAGGGTCAACAACCACAAACGACTCAAAATATAAAATACGCTCAATCGAACGCAAAGTCATATCAAGCAACAAACCAATGCGTGAAGGTAGCGATTTCAAATACCAAATATGGGCGACTGGACAAGCTAATTTAATGTGCCCCATACGATCACGTCGAACTTTCGCCTGAGTCACTTCAACACCACACTTCTCACAGACGACACCACGATGCTTAAGGCGCTTATATTTTCCACACAAACACTCATAATCCTTAATTGTACCAAATGTTTTTGCACAAAATAACCCGCCCCGCTCAGGCTTGAATGTTCGGTAATTAATGGTTTCAGGTTTTTCAACTTCACCAAAGGACCATGAAAGCATCTCCTCTGGAGAAGCTAATTTAATACGTAGTTTATCGAAATCATCAACGTTGCCACCCTTTTGAATTTCGTTCAGTAAATGTCTCAATGCTTTCTCCCAGAGTGTAGTTATTCTGTTTCTAAACTAATATCGATACCTAATGAACGGATCTCTTTCACCAATACGTTGAAAGATTCCGGCATACCTGCATCCATAGTGTGATCACCGTTCACGATGTTTTTATACATGCGTGTACGACCATTCACATCATCAGACTTCACGGTTAGCATTTCCTGCAAGGTATAAGCTGCACCATAAGCTTCAAGAGCCCACACCTCCATCTCACCAAAACGCTGACCACCAAATTGTGCTTTACCACCTAATGGCTGCTGAGTCACTAAACTGTATGAACCAGTTGAACGGGCATGCATCTTATCATCAACCAAGTGATTCAGTTTCAACATATACATATAACCTACGGTTATAGGACGCTCAAATGGCTTACCCGTTCTTCCATCAAACAAGGTAGTTTGTCCAGACTTAGGTAACCCGGCTAATGATAGCAGATGTTGAATTTCGGACTCAGTTGCACCATCAAATACT